>NZ_JBXAPF010000034.1:0-51940 GCF_058803665.1 Lysinibacillus sp. GW821-FHT14F06 | reverse complement strand
GGCTAACCTCTACTTCTGTCTTCGGGGTTCGGGACTTACACCCTATAGTTCATGCACATGCCGGGCGCACACAAAAAACTACACTTCAATTTGCGAAGTGTAGTAAGCATGTTTCTATATAAGTGTTATTTTATTGTCTAATAGGACATGTAGCTCGTATAGCTTTTTAATTTCATAATGCGGTTGAATCGTACTTGTATTATCAATATGGCGTATATTAAACCAGCATGTATCAATGCCTGCTTGTAATCCGCCTTTTATATCAGATGTTAATGAATCGCCAATAATTAATGTTTTATCCTTTTGTAACCCATCAATACGTTCAAAAACGTAGTCAAAAAAGGCTGGCATTGGTTTCTGAAAGCCAGTTTGCTCTGATATAAAGATGCCTTTAAAAAATTGAGCTAGTTGTGCATCCTGTAATCGTTTATTTTGAGTACCTGTTTTACCATTAGATACAACATATAAATCATAGTCATTAGCTAGCTGCTGAATGACTTCATAGGCACCCTCTACATAATGGTGTGCCTCCTGCAAATATTTCTGAAAAATTGCTTCAAAATAGGTACCATCAACATCATAGCCGAATTCCTTTAATGCAATAGAAAATCGCGTATTATGTAGCGTATCTTTAGCCACTTCACCACGTTCAAAAGCACGCCACATAGATTCATTTATTTCTTTATAACGTGCAACCAATGTTGGGGTTGCTATGATGTTTTCCTGCTTAAATAAATGGTTAAGTGCTGCATTTTCAGCAACATCAAAATCTAATAAAGTGTCATCTACATCAAACAATAATGTTTCATACTTTGTCATGTTATTTCCTACTTTCTTTGGTGCTATATTACCATTTCGCTCTTACTATCATAACGTTTTTCTAAAAAAATAACAGCAAAATCGTTTTTCTTTATCCAATATTTGGTTTGATCAAGCAGATTATTCAATAAATGAAGGCGATAATTACCCTAAAAATAGCACTTTTGATAATTTCATATTTGAAAATAGCAACGAATATGAGACAATAGATTGCTAGAAAGGAAGATGTACGAATTATGACGACCCTACAAAAAGGTTACCATTTCAATAACAGTGACATAAAGAGTGAGCAAACCTCTCAGGTTAAATATTCTTGTTTTTTCGCTTCATCCTGTATTTTATTATTGTAAAGATCATCAGTCCCACTCTCACCGTGATATACAGGTATTATTACAAAGTCTGTTTCTCCACCATTATCAGTAAGCTCTTTCCAATAGTAGACCTTATCAATAATCTCATGTAACAGCTTGTTTGTCTTAGCTGGATTAGCTTTAATATCCATAGAAAGCAGATACTGTATCTTATTTTTTTGCTCCTGTAGCTTATCTACTTCTTCCTTAACGTCTGCTCCCTCCATACTCTTTAACTCCTGCTGTATAGCTTTCTGTTGCTCCTTTATTCTTTTTATCTCCGCAATAGCCTCTTCGGCCTCATAGATACCTGCTTTGTATCCATCTTGTACCCTTTTCTTTTCTTCATCTAGCTTGATATGCTGTATAGTTAGTTCCTGCTGTTTTTTCTCTACAACAGATATTACATCTATCTCACCTGATACTACAGCATTAATTCTATCATTTATGTCTTTTAGATTTTCTTTGAGCTTAGCAAACAAAGCCTCCTCAATCCTATTTGCCCTAACTCCATTGTTTTTACATCTAGTTTTACCTGACTCATTCCACTCAGTCCTAGCTCCTGCCCTTTACTTGAATAGCAATTTAATATATAAAGATCCCTACTGTCCTTATCTAGTTTGGCTCTACCTTTTCTGTTATTGTATTTCATACAAAAAGATAAGGTTTGCTTACACTCAAGACATATTAACAGTCTAGATAAAGTATATATTCCTCTCTGTGACTGCTGAGGTACTTTCCTTTTGACCTTTCTTATCTGCTGCGCTTTATCCCATGTATTCTCATCTACTAAAGCAGGATGAGCCTCCTCTACATGTATAACAGGCTCTCCCTCCATTTCATAATGTACAATACCTTTATAAGCTACATTAGATAATATTAGGGAGGTGGCTCTAGGAGTAAAGGCTTTACCTTTTCTAGACTTCTTACCTTTCAGAGTCAACTGCTCACATATCTCAGCTTGATTAAGTCCCTGATTAACATACATATCAAAGACGTCTTTAACAACTTGAGCCTCATTCTCTAAAGGTAATAAGTGCTTATCTGTATCCTTAGTATATCCATATGGAGCAATTCCAAAGTAAACTCCTTTGTTAATAGCCTGTATTCTACCTCTTTTGAGCTTTCTCTTAGTAATTTTCATTAGCCTAGTATCCATCTCACCCTGTAAACCTAAGAAGAAAGCATCACCATCATCTAATGGGTTATAGACTTTGTTGAGTGTATACAATAGTAAGCCATTGTTAGCTAATATCTTTATAAACTTTAGAAAATCAAAGTTATCCCTCACAATCCTATCTTGGTCTGTTACTAGGACCCCATCATATATACCTATCTGTAGCTCTATTAGCATAGCTTGTAATTGTGGCCTACCTTCCCAATCCTCTGAGCTACCCTGCTCAGCATATATATTTTTACATCTAGTTTATGTTGTTCTGCATAGTCCTCTAACAGCTCAATCTGTCTGTCAATCTCCATTCCTTTTGAGTCCTTGAGTCTTGACTTCCTGACATATCCTAGGACTTGATTTCTTTTCTCCTTTGCCATCTTTAAACTTCATCTCCTGATATGTTTATCTATGTAATATACCATTTATTACTTGCTCTTAAGTAGATGCAATATTTATTACATTCCATATTGCATTGTTTTTTACAACAGACGGATACATTGACATATGTTACTCCAATTACTCATAATAAAGAAGTATTTAATAGATAGGAGTAATTGAAATGAATGAACAGATTAATACCATCTCCAAAGTTACACCTCAAAATGATGCATGGGAGTCTTACCTCGACATAGAACAGCATGGACAGCTCACTCTTTCCAATATTGAATTTACCACTACAAACCTCTGTAACATGAGATGCTCCCACTGTGCTGTAGGTCATACCTTGTCACACAAAGATGCTAAAGGACTTCCAATAGAGCTACTACTACAAAGATTAGAGGAGATACCTCACTTACGCTCCATGAGTATTACTGGAGGAGAGCCTATGATGTCTCTCAAATCTGTAGAAAACTATGTACTGCCTTTATTGAAATATGCCCATAAGCGTGGAGTAAAAACTCAAATAAATTCTAATCTGACATTAGACTTAGAGAGATACAAACTCATAGCACCCTATTTAGATGTACTACACATATCTCATAACTGGGGAACTGTAGATGAGTTTATTGATGTAGGTTTTGGCATGATGAAAAGAAAACCTACTAGAGAACAAAGAGAAGCATTGTTTGATAACATGATTAAAAATGCTAAGGCTCTATCTGAAATGGGGGTATTGGTATCAGCTGAGACAATGCTGAACAAAAAAACATTACCTTACTTAGAGAAGATTCATAAGCAAGTCATTGAGGAAATGGGGTGTGCTAGGCATGAAATTCACCCTATGTATGATAGCGGATTCGCTGGTATGACTGAGTTCCCAAAGATGCAAGATTCAGATACATCCCCTTCTGATTTTGCCAGTGCCCTTACCTCTTTATCACTAGAGGAAACTCGTGATGCGATTCATCATCTGCTGGATGTTCGAGATGAAAACACATGGATGCTATTTGGTACCCTACCTTTCTATCCTTGTAGTATAAATGAAAAAGATCAACTGCTTTTGAAACAATTAAGAGAAGCAAAAAATGTTACGATGCGTAATGATCCAGATGGTCGCTCTCGCTTAAATATCAATATTTTCTCAGGTGATGTTATTGTCACAGACTTTGGCGATACACCAGCACTTGGCAATATTGTGAATGATGAGTTACCAGCTATTTTTGACAAATGGATGGCCACGGATTTAGCAAAGTCACTTAACTGTCATTGTCCAGCAGTCAAATGCTTAGGTCCAAACGTGCTTGTTAAAAATATGTATTATAAAGGAGCGGAGTTTGTTAGTGGCTCTGCTAAAATATAAAAAAATGTCCAATGCGGAAATCAACAAGCATTGGACATTTTATGTTTCTATAATAATTCTTTAGCAAGTAGCTTATAGCAATTCATGCGGCTTTCTTGTTCATATTGGTTGCAGTTCAGCATAACTTCGTCAAAGCCATAGTGCTCTTGCTCTGCTACTAAAAAGTCAGCGATTTCCTTAGGTGTTCCTACAAGATTAGCCTTGCAATTATTCGCAATTGACATTTTATCCATTTCGGTCAGCGGGAAATCCTTTGCCTCGTCGGGTGACATTCCTTGAATGATTTGCCCTTTCATCAAGTGCAACCGTGTAATATCAATAGGCTTAGCCAAATATTCTGCTTCCTCTAAGGTATCTGCAACAGTTGCAGCATAGGTAACGATAATTTGAGAATTTTCCATGTAATAGGAAGGAGTAAAGTAAGCTCTATAAGAATCGAAAATATCCTTTGACATATTGCCTGTAAAAAATTGAGCATATGAATAGCCCACACCAAGCTGTCCTGCCTGCATCGCACTTTGTCCGCTAGACCCCAGCAACCATGCCTCAGGTAACTGAATATCAACGGGAGCTGCTATAACCTGATCATAGACATATTCGCCCGTCTTTTGGTTATTCATCAATTTTAATATAATTTCAAACTTGTCATATTGCTCCGTAAAACGCTGTCTTCGCCCTTCTGCTAGTGCATAAATAGCGGCATGATCGCCACCAGGGGCTCTGCCAACACTAAAGTCAATTCGATTAGGTGCCAAGCCACTTAATGTTTTAAAGACCTCTGCTAGCTTATACGGTGAGTAGTGCATCATCATCACTCCACCAGTACCAATACGAAGTCGCTTCGTTTTCGCAGCTAAAAAAGCAGCTGTAACTTCTGGAGCAGAGCTTGCCAATGAGTTACTATTATGGTGTTCCGCTAGCCACATACGATGATAGCCAAGCGCTTCACCTAAAAATGCCAATTGTTCTGTACGTTGAAATGCCTCCTCAGCCGTGTGACCTTTCGGTATAGGCATTTGATCTAAAATACTTAACTTCATTGAAAACATCCTCTCTCTCTGTAGACTCCCCTTTCTACTGTAATATAGGATGCATTTTTTATAAAATAAAAAAGCTTATTGATAAGCAAGCTGCTTCATCTGCCAAGTCTTATAAACCATGCCAATCAAATTGTTTTTTTGCTCAACACTTAACACATCATCATTAAACTTCATCGCATGAGCAGAAAATGCCATGTTTTGTTCGTCTACAACAAATTGTAATATGGCATGTCCTTTTTTCCCTTGAAACGTAATATCACCTGATAATTCGACAACATGCTCCCCTGTTTTTGCCTCATAATATCGCCAATAAGGTTCAAAAAACGCATAATTAAATGCATTACGAACCGTTACATCTGAAAAATTGGACAAATATCCTTCTTTGACTACTTCAATATATTCATTGTCCGTTATATCCTTTTTGGCATTAAAAACATACCCCACTAATACACCCATAAACACTACACAAATAAACACTCTGAGATGATTTGTTAAACTCAAATGTCATCACGTCCCCTTTACGTAAAAAACATCATTATCTACATAATACACTAAAAACAATACTTAAAATAGAATATTTTTGTTTTTTGTAGAATTGCAATAGAATCATAATGCTTACATACTATTTCATTTTGTCGACGGATATTTACAGCTAACTTTCATTTAGCTACGATAAATCGCAATGAATGTAATTAAGCAAGGCAATTGTATGCCCTCCTTATGTTTATATACTTTGGACATTTAGATTATGACTATGGTGCTCTCTTTATATGTGGGATTTATGTAATAGTCCAGTTTATGAAGATTGAAGATTGCCTAATTTAGTATGTAGCTACATTGAAATGATAAAACTTATCTCATATTAGGGTAAGTTTTTAAATATCATCAACTTTTTTTGTCTCTCCATACGTCTAGTAGTTGTATACAATTTGAAAATGTTAAAAAGGAGCTTCTTTGGACATGAAAACAAGAAATGCATTTCAACATGAAGAGGTGTTTGTCCAATTCATTCGTGAACAAAAAGAGCGATTTTATTTGCTCGCGTATAGCTATACAAAAAATGAACAGGACGCACTAGATGTCGTACAGGACAGTATCCAAAAAGCTATGCTTTCGCTCCATCGCCTAGAAAATGTCGAGTATATGAAAAGCTGGTTTTATAAGATTGTCGTACGGACAGCCATAGATTTTTTACGTAAGCATAAACGTTTACAAGTGACAGACGATGATACAATGCAATATTTAACACCTGCTCAGGAGGACGTCTATGAAAATGTTGACTTAGAACATGCATTAGACGAGTTACCTCAAATGTATCGTGAAGTAGTCATTTTACACTATTTTGAAGATTTAAAGCTCGCTGATGTTGCCACTATCCTTAACATAAAGCTGAGTACAGCCAAATCGCGTCTTTATAAGGCGCTAAAGCTTCTGAAAATACAATTGCAAGATGTGAAGGGAGAAACAGCACATGGATGAAAAATTAAAAGACCTAGAAAAGCAATATAATAAAGTACCCATTCCAAAGGAGCTTGATTTTGTAGTTGAACGTGCATTACAACAAGGGAAAAAGAAGAGAAAAAAACGAGCGCCACAATGGTTACTTGGTTCAGCAGCGGCCGCTATGCTTTTTACAGCAGGGTTAAATGTCAGTCCTGCAATGGCACGTACACTTTCTGAAATCCCTGTAGTTGGTAGTGTTGTGAAGGTTTTAACATGGACGGAATATGAAGTAGCTGAGGACACATACGATGCGAACATTAAGGTGCCCTCTATTGAAAACCTTGAAAATCAAAAGCTTGCTAATACTTTAAACGAAAAATACCGTGCAGAAGGTAAAGCCCTCTACGATAACTTTATCACCGAGGTCGGAGATTTGAAGGCAAATGGAGGAGGCCATTTAGGAGTAGACAGCGGCTATGACATTAAAACTGATAATGACCAAATCCTATCAATTGGACGTTATATCGTAAATACAGTCGGATCGTCTTCTACAGTTATGCACTATGATACGATTGATAAAGAAAATGAAATTTTAATTACACTTCCAATGCTCTTTAAAGACGATCATTATATTCAAACTATAAGTGATAATATTAAGGAACAAATGCAGGAACAAATTGCTGCCTCCAACCAAGAGAAAGTATATTGGGTAAAAGGTGCAGGTCTCTCTGATGAGGAGCTTATGGAAGAGTTTAAAACAATTAACGCTGAGCAACAATTCTATATTTCAGATAAAGGGAAGCTTGTAATTTCCTTCGATAAATACGAAGTTGCTCCTGGTTATATGGGCGTTGTTGAATTCGAAATCCCAACCAATGTGTTAAAAAATGATCTTGTAAGTATGCAATATATTCACTAAACAAAAAAATTCAAGATGCGAGGAATTTGATGTATATACGTCAAGTTCCTCGCTTTTTCAATAGCTTGCACCATTCAACAATTCTCCTTTTGAGAGAATGTCAACGTACTTATAAACCGCTCACTTTTTGTCAAAACTAATTGGTATCAATTAACGATAGAGGGTTTTCATATGAAAGGTGTAGGATCAATCAGTATTTTACATGTTATTTTCTTATCTATGACTGTTATTGGCTTAAAAAACCATGTGACAATTATTCCACCGCTGCTTGACGTTGCCAAAAGAGATGGGTGGGTATCCGTGATAATAGGAGCAGTGATTATATTCTTCTGGCTATTTTTGTTAGTTTATATTCAATCGAAGTCAAAACAAGAGCCCATTAGAGATTGGTTAGATGGAACTATTGGAAAAACTGGCTCAACAATTGTTATTTATAGTATCGCTATATATTTGATTATTTTAGCAGCTTTTACGATGGTTGAAACGCTGCAATGGGTGAACACTACATTTTTACCGCAAACTCCAGTCATCATTTTGTTGTTTATTTATACGATTCTTTGTATTTTACTTGTCACAACAAGTCTACAAACAATCGTTATTTTAAATGTTTTTGTATTGTTTGGGGTAGTTGTCTTTGGTTTTTTTGTAGCATTTACGAATATACAGGTGAAGGAATACCATTTATTACTTCCCCTTTTTGAGCATGGCTTTTCACCTGTTCTAAAGGGAATGATTTATCCTACTTCAGGATTTATTGAGTTATTGATGTTGTTATTTCTACAGCATCAATATAAAGAACGCATCCGCTGGTATCATTTTGGCATCATGCTTTTCATTTTAATGGGGCTTACTTTAGGACCTCTTATTGGCGCAATTACAGAATTCGGCCCGGTGGAAGCTGCTAAACAAAGATACCCTGCTTATGAGGAATGGGGCTTAGTTTCCATCGGTCGCTATATAGAGCATTTAGACTTTTTCTCAATCTATCAATGGCTTACTGGAACATTTATAAGAGTGAGTTTCCTCTTATATGTAGTGGCTGATTTATTAAAAATGACTAGCGATCCAAAGCAAATATGGAAAATGCTTGCTCCACCATTTTTCTTTATTTGTTTACCATTAATTATTTTGAATGAAAACATATTTTTAAAGGTGAAAGGGAACTATATATTAACAGCTACTGTTATTTTCTTTTTTGCAATCTCTGTTCTTCTCGTCCTAGCAGCATTCTTTTCAGATAAATCCTCAAAAAAGGGGAAGTCTGACAAACAAGAAATGGAAAGTGGTGAATCATAATGCCTCAGCAGGAGAAGGCTATAGACCTGAGCACCTTAAAAAAATTATTTCAAAAATCTGCAGATATTCAGTTTCAAGAATATACATTTAATCAGCAGAAAGTACATTTCGTTACCTGTGATTCGATGATTGACCAGCAGCTACTGAATGAAGTCATTATAAAGCGCGTTCAGTATCTCTTTGACCATTTAACAGATGCTCCGCTGGAAGATAATATTGAAAAGGAACTCCATGTTCCTACACTGCAAAAAGTTAAGGGCAAAGAGGAGGCCATTACATTTGTCTATACAGGGTTTCTTCTGCTTTATTTTGAGGAAGAGGAATTGTTATATGCAAGTAATATTGCGAAAAAGCCTAATCGAAATCCTGAGGAAACGAGAATGGAGGTTCTTGTAAAGGGACCCCGAGATAATTTTATTGAGGATATACGTGTCAACATAGCTCTTTTGCGAAAACGATTACCGACTAATTCTTTTTGTGTCGAAAAAGTAGAGCTAGGAAAACGCTCAAAAACGACTGTTGCCATTCTTTATTTTGATGATATTGTCGATATGGATATTTTACATGGCATTAAGAAGCAATTGGCATCTGTTGATACAGATATAGTGTTCAGTGGGGATTTATTAATGGAACGTATTAATAAAAACTCTAAGCTTTTCCCAAAATTCGATTATACTGGACGTCCTGATTATGCCATACAAGCATTAATCAGGGGGCGTTTTCTTATATTCGTTGATGGTGTAGCATATGCTGTTATCACACCTGTGAATTTATTCCTATTATTAAAATCAGCTGAAGATAATGAATACCCTATTATCTTTAGTTCTGTTGAACGTTTATTAAGGATATCCGGTATTTTAATTGGCTTATTGTTACCAGCATTTTGGTTAGCCCTGACAACCTACCATCAAAACCAGCTACCATTGCAGCTTTTAGCAACAGTTGTCCAAGCGAAAACAGGGCTCCCGCTCCCCTCTTCACTAGAAATGCTACTGATGCTACTAATGTTCGAATTATTCCGTGAAGCTGGTTTACGGCTTCCCTCTGTTATTGGAGGAACGATAAGTGTTGTAGGTGGTTTAATTATTGGGGATGCAGCCATTCGTGCTGGTGTAACAAGTCCAGAAATGATCGTGATCATTGCCATCTCTACAATTGCTTCATTTACATTAGTGAACCAATCTCTAGTCACAACAATTAGCTTATTACGCATTGTTTTTATTCTCGCAAGTGGCTTTTTAGGTTTATTTGGATTTTTCGTCTCTCTATACGCGACACTTTTGTACTTATGTAACATTCGAATCTATGGTTATTCTTACATGAATCTTGCCACAGATTTAAATTGGTCTACCATTAAAAAATCCATCTTCCGACTTTCACCAAAAGGCTATACAGAACGGAATAAAGCATTGGCTCCACAAGATTACACACGAACTTCTTTGAATAAGCAAAAGAAAAAAAAGAAAAGTTTCCAGTAGTTTACGTATGCCTTTTCGTGAAAAATGGATAAAAACAAATAAATCTCCCCTAGTTTATTTACTAATAAGGGGAGATTTTATTTTTTATTTATGTGTTTACTTCCACATATTGTTGTATAGATAATTCACCTTGGCCTTTACGAAATTGAATATGGTGTAACTTAGCAAATATTCCATTTTGCGCAACTAGCTCATCGTAAGTACCATCCTCTTCGATGCCATTTGGTGTAACAACAAGAACACGATCAGCATTGCGGATAGTTGCTAATCGATGGGCAATCACAAGGGTTGTTCGATTTTCAGCAAGCTCTGTTAATGATTGCTGGATAATCATTTCTGTTTCCGTATCTAAGGCAGAGGTTGCTTCATCTAAAATTAGAATTGGTGGGTTTTTAAGGAACATTCGTGCAATGGCAATTCGTTGCTTTTGGCCACCAGAAAGCTTCATACCCCGCTCCCCAATCTGTGTTTCATATCCATCTGGCAACTCTGCTATAAAATTCTCTAAATGTGCTTTTCTAGCTGCCTCTTGAATTTCTTCCTCATTAGCTCCTAATTTTCCATAGGCAATATTTTCACGAATCGTTCCAGTGAATAAGAAAACATCCTGCTGAACAATCCCAATTTGTGAACGAAGTGAAGATTGTGTCATATTTCGTATATCTACACCATCAATTGTAATAGCTCCACTGCTTACATCATAAAATCTCGGAATTAAGGAACAAATTGTTGTTTTACCTGCACCTGATGGACCAACAAAGGCAATCGTTTGTCCAGCCTGTATATCAAATGAAATATCTGATAACACAGTTTTTGAAGTATCATAATTAAAATGAACATTATTAAATGAAATATCTCCATAAAGGTGCGTAACGTTTTTCGCTCCATCACGATCTTGAATTTCAGGGTCTTGCTCAATTAACTCACGGAAACGTTTAAAACCTGCCATTCCCTTCGGATACAGCTCTAATAATGCGCTAATTTTATCAATAGGCTTAATAAGAACATTTGTATATAAAACAAAGCTTACTAGTTCTCCATAAGAAAGCTTCCCATTAAAGCTTAGCCATGCCCCAACAACCAGTACAATTAAGGTTAATAAGCGTGTCATCATATAAATACTAGAGTGAGTCCCTGCCATAATTTTATAGGCATACAATTTGGCAGCGCGGAAAAAGCCATTTTGCTCTTGAAATCGTTCAATTTCAAAGGCTTCATTTGTAAAGGACTTAACAACACGTACACCAGATACGCTATCCTCTACACGCCCATTGACATCAGCGATTTTTCCATACATGGTTTTCCATGCGTTATTCATTTTTACATTACTAAATGTTACTAGCCATGTTAAAAATGGCACCATAATCGCTGCAATTAACGCCAGTGTTGGATTAACATTAAACATAATAGCAAAGGCACCAACAAACGTCATTATTGCAATAAATAAATCCTCTGGCCCATGATGTGCAAACTCCCCAATATCAAATAAATCATTTGTGATACGACTCATGATATGACCTGTTTTTGTATTATCAAAAAATCGAAATGATTGTCGTTGAACATGTGTAAAGAGCTCTTTCCGCATATCTGTTTCAATGTTAATGCCTAGTTTATGCCCTAAATAATTGACGATAAAGTTAAGAACTGTGCTCAAAGCATAAACAAGCAGTAATAATACACTAATTTTGACAATCATGCCCCAGTCACCCGTAGGTAAAAGCTCATCGATAAACCATTGTACTGCTAATGGAAATGCAAGTTCTAGAATTGCTACAATAATTGCACTCGAAAAATCGATGACAAACAGTCGTTTATGTGGTTTGTAATATGAAAAAAACTTTTTATACATAAGTTCCCCTCTCTAGCTGCTAAATTTTTTCACTTATCTCCAATAGTACCACTTGTTGAAACCATTCCAAAAGTATTTTTTCGCCATATTTTCATATTTCTATTTGCATTTATTTTTTAAAGTGTTATAATTCATATATAAAGAATTGAATAGCTTTTGACATTATTGTCAAAGGGGAGTAGCTAGCAGATGTGAGTAATCCATCTGATTTCACATTCGTCATTACATGGTTATTGACCATCGGGTGTGAAGGCATATCTTAAATGATAAGATATTTTTTCTGTATACATACAGTTAATCGCTTAGCAAGACCTTTGCCTATTTTTTAGGCATAGGTCTTTTTCTTTTGCCTAAAATAGGGGAAGACTAAGTTAAAAGCAGTTATTCACTTCTATTAAAAGATTAAAGGAGGAAACAAATTTGGAGGCAATTTTATTAGAATACGCATGGGTACTCGTTGTATTAATTGTACTAGAGGGTTTATTAGCTGCTGATAACGCTGTCGTGATGGCTGTGATGGTCAAACATTTACCAAAGGCTCAGCAACAAAAAGCATTATTATATGGTTTAGTGGGTGCATTTATTTTCCGCTTTGCCGCCCTATTCCTTATCACAACACTCGTTAATTTCTGGCAAATTCAAGCTATAGGTGCTGCCTATTTATTATTCATGTCTATCAAGCATATTTATGATTCTCGGAAAGCCTCAGAAAATCCAGAAGAAATTGAGGAGCCTAAAAAGAAATCTGGCTTCTGGATGACAGTAGTGAAAGTAGAGTTAGCTGACATCGCCTTTGCAGTAGATTCAATTTTAGCAGCAGTTGCTATTGCAGTAACGTTACCACATATCGGTGATTTTGATATTGGCGGGATTAATGCAGGTCAATTTGCAGTCATGTTCCTGGGAGGAATTATCGGTGTTATTATGATGCGATTTGCAGCACGTTGGTTTGTACGTGTGCTCGATAAATTCCCATCTCTTGAAACAGCTGCCTTCCTAATTGTTGGATGGGTTGGTGTAAAGTTAGCAGTATTAACATTAGCTCACGAAAAACTAGGTGTAATTCCACACGAATTCCCTCACTCCACTTTATGGAAAGTGACTTTCTGGATTGTGTTAGTAGGTATCGCCCTTGGTGGTTATTTAGTGGGTGTCAAAAATCAAAAGAAAAATACAAATTAATATACTTTGAAAAAATTGCCTAGAAATATTCGAGGGCACTGAAAAACTAAAAAAATTCACTTTTTTATATTAGAATTTTGTCTTTTGTTGGATTTGAAAACTTAAAAAAGTCGATTTGCATCACAATTTTTGTGGCAAATCGACTTTTTCAGTGCCCTCGAAATATTCTGGGCGATTTTTTATATCCATTATATACAGCATCAGTATTTCAAAATGAATTTGATTAAAAATGCTAATTGAGAACTAATATCAATTAAGTTTTGTAGGATTTACTGCGAAAAATTAAATTTTTGTATGTCTGCCTCTCTTCGCTGTATACTAGAAGAGAGCAGAAGGTATTTACTGCAAAGGGAGGAACTTTTATGTTATCTGAAAAACTACACACAGCACTAAATGATCAAATGAATTTTGAATTTTACTCAGCACATGCCTATATGGCGATGGCTGCCTACTGTACAGATCAAGATTATGATGGCTTTGCTAATTTCTTTTTAGTACAGGCGGAGGAAGAACGCTTCCATGCTATGAAATTTTATAATTTCCTAAGTGATATGGGCTACCGTGCAACTATCCAAGGCTTTGATAGTCCAGGTAACCATTTCAAATCGATTTTAGATGCCTTCAAAACTGCGCTTTCTCATGAAAAAGAAGTGACACGTCGTATTTACAATTTGTCAGACATCGCTTTAGATGAACGTGAGCATGCGACAATGGCATTCTTAAAATGGTTTATTGATGAGCAGGTAGAGGAAGAATCAACTTTCGATACACTAATCCGTAAAATTGAACGTATTGAAAATGACTCCAATGCTATCTTTATGCTAGATGCCGAATTAGCTACACGAACATTTACGCCTGATACTGAGGCATAGAATTATATTTATACTATTTCAATGAAGATTTAACTTGGATGGTGCAAAAAAAGCTACTAAGTTTTTGATGGAAACTTAGTAGCTTACTTTTTTGCTGAATTAATACGGATAAAATTTTTTTAGTTTTAATAAAAATTTCCATCTGCATAGCCAAGAAACCCTACTTCTTCGTTCGGTTTTAAAAGCAATAGTTGTTCAGTACCCTTTAGGTAAAATAAGGGCGCATCAAAATTGCTATACGGTTTTCCTAAATCTTTATACCATTTTTCATTCTGTTGTTTAGAATAAAAATCAAACGAAATAGAATCAATCGTATCGCTTATACCTATATAAGAACAATAATGCGTCTCTATATCTTTTCCTGTGCTATCTTTCAAGTAATAAATATTACAGTCTGTCTCACCATCTCCAGTTATGTATTGTTTCCTCTTAACTGGGTTTCCTAACTTATTAACTACATCTTTTCTCGAGGAACCTAAAGCAATCCCATTTACTAAAAATTCATTTTTTTGTTTATCGATCTTAATGATAAATTTACCCCGTTCAAATAATTCCACCAATGATTGGTTATGCTTTTCAGCAATCTCCACTGCTGACTCCCCATTACTATTTACACTATCTAGATTTACCTTATTTTTAAGTAGCACCTCAACAGTATTTTTATCTCCATTTAATATTGCTAAATATAAAGGTGTTTGACCTTGCTTATTTAGTCCATTTAGATCTGTTCCCTTTTTGATTAGCTCAGACAAGAAAGTCAGATTATCTATTTTATGAGTAAGTAAGATATGGATAGCATTATTTCCATTTTCATCAACCCCATTGAGGTTCAGTCCTTTATCTATAAATATTTGAACAATATCCTTATTTTGAGTAAGAATAGCCGTTTCATATGTATTTTGACCCGCTGCATTCTTTCTATTAAAATCAAGGTCTAGGTTCAATAATTCCTTTATTAAATCTATATTGTTGAATTGATGTAATAGGGCTACTTGCACTATATTATTTCCCTCATTGTCCACTTCCTGTAGATTTACTCTAATTTCATGAACAAGATAGTCAATCATATCTTTGTTCCCTATTTTTATCGCATAATATAGCACTGTGTGCCCTTGCTCATTTTTTGCGTTCATATCAACCCCAAATTGATGAAGCTCTTTTAGTATTTTATATTGTTTATTTATGACCGCAATATGTGCAAGAGTATCTTTTTCTTTACCAACCTTTATACTTCCTATTTCTTTATTCATTAATGACATAGCTATTTTTTTATTTGGTAATTTTATAGCTTCACTTACTGAATTTTCACCGTCTTTATTTGTAAAAGTAACATTTGCACCATTTTTAAGTAAAAATTCTATATTCTTTATATCCTCCATTTTAACGGCCTCAATTAAAGAGTTATGCTTATCTTTTAATAAAAGATAATTATCCCACGAAAATGTAAACTTGGTGATAAAACCATAGACCGCAATACTGATAAGCAATAAAAGGCTTATAAAGATTGAGCAATATTTAGCAACTTTCTTTACCTTTTTCTTATATATTTTATGTTGACGTTCTTTTTCTACTAGTTCTTCCTGTTTATTATCTTCTATCTGTTTTTCATATAATGTCATATTTTCATTTATTGCTTCATCATTCCTATACATTGAAAGAACACGCTCTTTTTCTCTCTTACATCGTTTACATGTTTTCGTATCCTCCAAGTTAAGACGTCCACATACACATAACCATTTATCATTTACTATTTGTGAATAGTATTTTGCATCATTTCCTTCATGTGCTTTTACATAAGATAAATGCTTGGGGTGATTAATTTCTTTTAGTTCTACATTCTCTAGTTCAGTTTCCTTTTTAGTCCATGTAGTTTCATCACTAAATAGGACTTTATGAATGACGATATTCATTTTCCTTGTATGGTGAAAACTATCTAATGGAATTTTTTCATCGTTATCAAAAATCTGGTTGGGCTTTATTGATTTCGTTAACTGCTGTGTATATTCAAAGCTATTTGATTCCATCCCTACTGGCTCACCAAATTGATCATAACAATAGACGGTAGCATTAAAACCTTTTATACTTTTTTCTGAAATATTATTAAATTTAAATGAACAATAAACTTTGCCTGTTTTTTTACTTCTATATAGCTGATATTCAAGCAATTCAACTGGACAATTTATATCAACTAACATCCTATTCCTCCTATTAATTCAACAATTCGAATTCTTCCTCTTGAGGCTTATTAGTAACTTTTGAACTTATTTCTTGAAGTAATGAAATTATTTTTGCTATTGCTAGAAAGAATATTCCTGTTAACACAATTGATATTGCTGATACCAAAGTTGTTGTAAGATGAGAGGTATAGCTATCTTTAAATATATAATATCTTTCTTCTATAAGGTTGTTATCATAATGTTCATTCGCCGCTTTTTCCCAGTACTTCATATCCTCTCTTTCTTCCTTTAAACTTGATAGTTGAGATAAACTAAAAATTAAAGCTGAAACAAATAAAATTATACTTGTTATCTGTAGTACCCGTTTCATTAGCACATCCTCCACATATTGAAAAATAAATAATATTATATACTAATTACCCATTATTTACTATATACTTCAGAATATCTTTTGAATGATACTTTCGATTTAAAAAGAGAAACGCTCAAAAATGAACGTTTCTCTTTTTCTAAAATTTAGGTATTACGCTCTATTTCAAGGGAATATCCACTGTTTGAGTTCCCTGTAAATAGAGTTCATCTGTTATAAAATAAAGTCGAACTGGATTAGTAACTCCATTTAGGTCCAATATTTCAATTTGTTCAGACTGACTGTCATTATTACTAGTAATAACTTTACTTTTTGCATCTATTATAATATCATTTGCATCTTTTACAATATCATTAAATCCCTGTATATAACTTGAAGTTGGTATATTTAGTGTCACCATTGGATTCTCTACTTTTACTTGTAAACCTGGAATAGAAGGCTTAGATAACACCTTGTTCTGATTAAAATCTACTTCAATATAATCCTGTTCTTTTCGTATTACTAGTACTTTGCCAATAGATAAAGTTAGCTTCTCAGGTTCTCTAAAGTAATTACTTTGCATAAAGTATGTTGTTTCTCCAGCAGCTGAACCTGTAGCTACTAAACCTCTTCGGATTGAAGACCATTCCTCCCCTTTTTCATCCAAAAGACGAATATCATCAAAATCATAAATACTTTTATCATTATTGGGGTCAAGTGTGATTGTAACACCAGTGCGAATTGGTGAAATCGAGACTGACTTAACTGTAATATTTTGTCCTTCGAAGCTCATTTTCTTATTCAATTCATAGGTTTTAGTTTGCGCAATTTCCTTTTTAAGTGAAAATAGAAACGTAAATTCAGATTGTTTTTCATCTGCAAATTGTATATATAATTCAAATTGGGCATTTTCATAATTTATTGGTTCAAAGAATGTAACAATCAAATTATCTTCAATTTCAAAAGTTTCCTCCTCACGATATCGGTAAAAATCTACTTCAGCATTTAGTACTTCACCGTTTAAACGAAGCTCTATTTTCTCAGTTTCTAAATTTCGTAGATCCATGGGTGCCGAAAATTTATAAGGTAAAATCATCCCAGTTTCATCAGCAATTATTCCTTGAAGTGTAAACGATAAGCCATTTTGAGTTTGAGATAGCCCCAAGTCCTCATAATATTGATTGTCAAGAATATCAGCAACACCTTTATCATACGTAATCATTTGAACAAGTGGTGAAAGACCTGGAATATTACTGACGACACTAGCAAAAGCTGGAGATATACGGATACATCCTACAAAAATTAAAAGAATTGCACAGGTTAGAGCCATGCCTTTCCATATTTGTAGACGTTTCGGTTTTTCTTGTTGATAGCGACGGACACTTTCCATATGTGCCTTAGCTAGTCGATCATGTGGAACATGAATTTGTTCCAATTCCTGGATAAATGTATCATAGTCATACTTCTCTTCCTTTTTCACCTACAACTCCCCTTTCTCTTGAAAATAAAGTTTTAGCTTTTTCAATGCCGAATGCAATCGAGATTTCACAGTACCTTCTGGTATATTTTGAAGGACAGCAATATCTTGATTTTTATAGTCATGAAAATATTTTAGAAAAATTAGCTCCTGTTGCTCTTTGGGTAGTTTGGTAATGATATCCGTCATTTCAAAGCGGTCGTGGTTATGTACGTTTTCTCCAATTTCTATATCTTCCTGTAAATGAAATCTCATACTTTTATTACGCATATCATGACAAACATTCAGTAAAATTCGTACAAGCCACGTTCCAAAATAAGCTGTTTCTTTTAAAGTATGTTTCTTTTTTAAGCTTCGGTAAGTAGCTTCTTGCACAGCTTCAATAGCATCATGCTCATTTTTTAAATAGGCAAAGGCCATTCGATACATGGTCTCTTCATATTGTTTAAGTAAATATAAAAAAGCTTTTTCATCCATCTTTCTCACTCCTTTCTATTTATTAGACAGTTGAGATGACTATATCGTTCATTCTAAATTTAGATTTCTTCATAAAAAAGAGAAACGTCAAAAATCAACGTTTCTCTTATCTTCATTATGATCTATGAGGCTCGCGAACTTCTCCATCAAATGCAGCACGATAAATCGTATAGATATCTTCTCGTTCTAGTAGCATCGGACTTCGTGCTAATATTCTTGTTTGTTTTGTTGCATCGTCCGTTAATTGCTCTAAGGCCTCTTCTGGTATATTAAACCCTTTTAATGTAGAAGGAATATTAACATCTTGAACGAGTTGTTGTAATGCATCCACGCATTTATAAGAAGCTTCTTCTTGTGATAAATAGGCAGATGAGATACCCATTGCATCTAAAATATCTTTCATACGTTTTTCACAGCTTTGACGAATATACCCCATGACATATGGTAAAAGCACTGCGTTGGAATCGCCATGAGCTATATGAAATTGACCGCCCAATGGATAGGCTAGAGCATGGACACCTGCTACTCCAGCATTGAAAAAGGCCAAGCCAGCTAAATAACTACCATAGCTCATATCTGAACGAGCCTGCTTATTTTGTCCGTCCTGCACAGCCGTGCGAATCGAGCCACTGATTAAGCGAATTGCCTGTAATGCAAGGGCATCAGTTACTTCATTTGCATTGATTGAAACATATGCCTCAATTGCATGTGTTAAGGCATCTACGCCTGTTGCAGCTGTTATTTTTGGTGGTAATGAAATCGTTAACTCTGGGTCTACGATAGCAATATCCGCCAATAAGTAGTCATGTGCCACAACGTCTTTTGTTGTTTCAAGCGACAGCACAGAAATATTTGTCACTTCTGAGCCTGTTCCAGATGTAGTTGGTATTAAAATTTTAGGTAATCCCTTTTGTTCAAGTGTTTTTGTGCCTGTTAAATTTAAGTAATCAGCCACTTTACCATCATGTACTGCTAAAACAGCAGCGAGCTTGGCTAAATCTAGAGCACTTCCGCCACCTAAACCGATGACTAGATCAAAGTGATGTTTTCTAGTAAAGTCAACTAGCTTTTCTCCAATAGCAAGTGGTGGCTCTGGGGCAATATCTGTATAAATCGTAGTCGCATATCCTTTTGAAAGCAAGGGTTGTTCGATTTTATCTGTTAACCCTAACTCCTTTAAAAATGGATCTGTGACAATTAAAATATTGGTAGCTTTAAATCTTTCTACTTCAGGTAGAAGCTGATGTAAACATCCCCAGCCTGTATAACTTACAGGAGTAAAGGTTAATTTATGCATAAATAATCTACTCCAATCTATTCATAGTGACCTTCCGTCGATTTTCTAAATGATTTAAACTGGACAGGATCATGACCAAACCAAACCTGTGAATTCGTTTCATTAGCAAGTCTGCGAATTCGTTCAACTGTAGAATTATAGCCAACCGAATCATAAATAATTCCTGGTGGCTTCACAGGTGGACCAAAGCTTTCCGCTGTGTAAATGGCATCTGAAGCTAAAATAATACCACCCGTTTCAGGCATATTAATATGAAGGCCAAGCATGCCCCAAGCATGGCCACTGCCAAAATTCAATACTTGAATCCCTTCCGCAAGCTTCACGTTGTCCTCACCGCGTTTAATGAGGCGCCATTGTAGATTATTTTTAATCCACATATCAATGTCACCCCAAATATAGGCACCTTCTTTTACATTTCTTGCATAGGTTTGGAGTGTTCCATTGAATTCATCTTCCTGTACAATAATCGTCGCATTTGTAAACAGCTCTAAGCAGCCTGCATGATCTAAATGTAAATGAGAGGCAACAACATATTTAATATCCTCAGGACGCACATTCAACTCTTCTAATCGATGATGTAAATAACATTCTTCTGGCATGTTAATAGGAAATGCTTTCTGTGTAAATTCTCCCCAACGCCCCTCAGGTCCCATTGAGTTTGGATTACATGCTGTATCAAATAATATTTTCCCTTCTGGATGATCGATTAAAACTGTATAAACGGGAAATTCTACAAATTCATTTGGCTGGTTTGGATGATCAATCGTTGCTGGGTTATGCATGGCAATCATATAGTTTTTATCCATTCGCATCGTACCATTATCCATTACATACAATTTTGGGTGTTGTTTGATAATCTTCATTTCTTCCATCTCCATTCGTGATTATTGGTTATTCCAAATAACAAGCTTCATTTCTGTCATTTCCTCTATTGCATATTTTATGCCCTCACGACCTGTGCCACTTTCTTTTACACCACCATATGGCATATGATCTACACGATAAGTTGGCACATCATTGATAAGGACACCCCCTACCTGTAATGCCTTTGAAGCCTTAAAAGCAGTCTCTATCGATGGTGTAAAAATACCTGCCTGTAAGCCATAATGAGAATCGTTAACAGCTTCTATTGCCTCCTCTATAGTAGACACTGAATTCACGATCACAACTGGTGCAAAAATTTCTTCACATGACACTTTGCTATGTGATGAAACGTTGGATAACACCGTTGGCAGTAGAACATTATTATCAATATGACCACCAGCTATTATTTTTGCCCCTTCTGCAACCGCTTCTTTAATCCATTGAAGGGCCCGTTGTTGTTCCGTTTCTGAAATCATCATTGCTATATCCGTTGTTTGGTCAAGAGGATCACCAATAATAAGCTGTTCTACTTTTGCACTTAGCTTTTCTAAAAACGCATTTAGAATACTTTCCATTACATATATCCGCTGAAGTGAGATGCATACCTGACCTTGATTTGAAAATGCTCCCATAACAATTCGGTCCATAATCTTATCAAGTTGAACCCCTTCGTCAACAATTACCCCTGCATTAGAGCCTAGTTCTAATGTGACCTTTTTTAAACCAGCGCGATTTCTTAGTGAAATACCTACAGCAGGGCTTCCCGTAAACGTTATCATTTTCACATTAGGATGTGCTAAAAATACATCCCCTATTAATTTCCCTTGGCCAGTCACTAGATTAAAAGCGCCTGCTGGTAATTTAGTTTGTGCCAATAATTTTGCTAGAAAATGAGCTGATAAAGCCGTTTGAGTAGCTGGCTTTAACACAATCGTATTGCCCGCAGCTAATGCCGGTCCTACTTTATGAGCTACTAAATTTTGTGGAAAATTAAAGGGTGTAATAGCTGCAATAACGCCTATTGGTTCTCGAATCGTATAGGCAAAGCGCCCTTCCCCATTTTTAGAAGCGTCCATCGGAATCATTTCGCCAGATAATCGTTTTGCTTCCTCTGCTGCAAATTTATAGGTTTCAATCGTGCGATCAATTTCAGCATAGGCATACTTTAATGGTTTTGCTGATTCTTGTGAAATAATACTAGCTGCTTCCTCGCGATTTTCCAAAAACAATCTGGATAGATGCTCTAAAATTTCTGCTCGTTGGAACGCAGTTAAGGCTGCCATTTCAGAGGCTGCTGCTTGTGCACTTTCAATGGCATACTGTACATTCTGTTCAGTTGCCATCGCAAACTGTGCAATTACCTCTTTTGAATAGGGGGCTTGAACCTCCATAAATTCATCTGTCATTTGCCATTGTCCATTCATCCATAAGCCCCTTTTCAAGACTTAATCACTCCTTTCTTTTAATGGTTACGTATTCATTTCAGAATATAAAGAAATGAATACGTAACCATTTTGGTGTAAAAAAACAAACTGACGTATATCAGTTTATTTTCTTACACGTTGTATTTCTTGGGAAAAGTTTAACAGATTCAGTTTGCTGGATGCAAGTACTTTTTTTCTCCATAACCTCAAATAATTTTTCAATTGCCATAAATCCAAGGTTTTTTTCTGATTCTAAACCTACCGTTGTTAAGGCAATAGAATGATGTTTACTAAGCTCAACATTATCTATACCTATTACGTTAAAATCCTCTGGCACCCTATAGCCCTGCGCTAAACATAAATTTAATATTTCAATCGCTATAGCATCCGTCGCAGCACAAATAGCTGTTGGACACTTCGAAAGCTGTACAATCTCTTCAAACACACGTTCAATATCAGTTTTATTGGTATTTGTAAAAAAAGACGGCACTGCTTTTGCATCGATTCCGTAATCCTCTAGGGCCTTTTTAAAGCCCTTATATCTTCCATAAAAGGTACTCATTTCATGAGGACCGCCAATCCAGCAAATATCACGATGAGCTAAAGATAATATATGATTTGTAGCGATATATCCTGCGTCTACATTATCGATCTCTACAAAATGTCTATTTTCTTGATGCTTGCGATTAAACATGATAAACGGTATGCCTAATTTTTCTAGCTTAAAAAATAAAGGATCTGTATACAGCATTGACGATAAAATAATCGCATCAGCCTTCGTTTCTAAAACAGAATTATAAATCGTGTCTAAGTTATCCTCTGTTCCAAAATAAACATGCACTTTATAGCCTTGAGCATTAACATAGTTAACAATTGCTGTTGTTGTATCAACAAAAAAAGGATTGTGTAAAGGGCCCGAAATCAATGTGATTGTCCCTGTTTTTTGCTGAACAAGCGATCTTGCTATATCATTCGGAATGTAATTTAATTCCTCGATCGCCTTCATCACCTTTTCAATTGTTTTCTGCTTGACTAGCTCAGGCGTATTTAATACTCTAGACACAGTTGTTTGAGAAACACCCGCATACTTTGCCACATCTTTTGAAGATACCAAAAAACCACCCATTTCATCTTTGTAAGCCTATTTTATACCATTACAGAGATAATGTTAATAGACAGTCATAGATGTATAATGAGTGATTTAACATCTTGGAAGGTTTTATTTTTTTCGATCATAAGGCATTGCTGCTTCACTCGCTTTAAAATTATAAACAGGTTTAATTACTTTGATGATATCTACCGTTTCTTCAATGGCTGATGTGATCTCTATCATTGGCTTATAGGCCATTGGAGCCTCATCTAATGTTTCTTCATTAACAGATGTTGTCCATATACCTTGCATTGTTTCTTTAAAATCATTCATATTTAATGTCGCCTTGGCAGCTCTTCTTGAGTACATTCTCCCTGCCCCATGCGGCGCTGAGAAATTCCAATCTTCATTTCCTTTTCCCACACAAATCAGCGATCCATCTCTCATATTCATTGGAATGACTAACTTTTCTCCTTTATTGGCACGAACTGCTCCTTTTCGCAATGTCATAGTATCTGTATCAATATAGTTATGAATAGTATCGAAGGTTTCATTAAAATTCCAGCCCATATGCTGAGCAATTGTTTCAGCAATGATCCAACGATTCATTCGAGCATATTGCTGCGCGATTTTCATATCTTGCATATAATCATGGAAATACTCGCCCTCTAAATATGCTAAGTCTTTGGAAATTAAAGGGTTTTGTTCTTTAAAGGCCTTTATCATTGCTTGAATTTCTTGTTGACGCCCCTGTGATTTAAGCTCCTCAATCTTTACTGTTAAATCTTCTCGACGCAAGGTTTCGTAGGCTCTCTTTTGGTGCCAGCTAGCAACTTTGGCCCCAACATATCGGGAGCCGGTATGAATTAATAAATAATGTACATCGTTTTCGTCTTTTGCCAATTCGATGAAATGATTTCCTCCACCAAGTGTGCCTAAGGATAGATTGGTATACTCATCCTTTATGCCACTCGCCCTAAATTGATTTCCTTCAAATTCTACAAATTGGCGTTTAGGTGAAACTTCAGAATGAATGTCCTGCCCACTAGGTACAAAATCTCGGATAATTTCATCCAGCTTGGCAAAATCAATTGCTGATTTATTCAATTCCGCTACAAAAACACCACAACCGACATCAACACCGACAAGATTTGGAACTACACGATCTTGTAGCTGAATCGTTGTGCCAATCACACACCCCTTTCCTGCATGATAATCAGGCATAATCCGTATTTTTGTGCCTGCCATAAATGCCTGATCTGTTAATTCCTGAATTTGATCAATGGCTGATGGCAGTGCCGTTTTAGCATAAATTTTTGCTTCTGTAAAACGTCCGTTAACAGTAATCATAAAAATCCCTCCTTCCTAACTATACGTAAAAATACCATCATTTGTTTCAAATGAATAAAAGTTCTAAAAGTATTGTCAACTTTTAGAACTTTTTTTCTAGCATCTACTCTTCATAATGAATATCTAATTTTTTCGGTATGTCTGGAATATCATTTGATTTCACATCTGTTTCTACTAAGCTTAATGTATAAATTGGATATTTGTCTTGAACATCAAAAGGAATTGCAATGCTTTCCATCTTATTATTCATCTGACTACGTGCAAGAATACCATTATAGGATAAATCAATGCTCATAATACTATGGATCGTTTCTTTTAGCATTTCAAGATCTTTTGCTTTAAGTGGCATTTGTCCGTTTAATAAAAACGGCTGAATGTTTTCCTTAATATAGCCCTGTGCTTCGATTAAACAAGAAAATTCATTTAATTTATTGGCATATAATTTTAATTGACGTTTTTCTTTTGAACGTTGTAGATTGAGCTCTTGCACCTTTTGCTCAATGCGGAGCAAACGCTTTTTCGTTAAATCCATTAGATAGCTTTGGATAGGTTGAATAGCTTGAAGCATGATTGCCTCAGCTTCCTGTACCTGCTTAAACTGTTCAATACAAATAGCCTGCTGCTCATTTAGCTTATTTACACGTTCCTTGAAAAATTCATTTTGTGTATGCTGACCAAAAATTGCTTTCATTAATCCTTTTCCATGAATTTTTTTATGCTGTGCATCCAATCGATCATATTCACGCTTATATTCGCTATACATATTACGATATTCTCTTAACACTTGCTGATAATGTATGGCCTTTTCTGTAAAGCCTTCTACAATATTGTCCTGCAAATAATCATGTTGAGAAATGGTTTGTAAAAGCTGATATAATGTCTGAACATTTTTAAATACATTGGCGACATCTTCATATTCTTGTTCATATTCCGTGACAATCGTTAAATCGCGTTGATAGCGAGAAAACTCATATTGAGTATCACCTGCATATTTTTCAATGTTCTCAACAGCAGATTGGAATGGATCACGTTGAGGTATCACAGTTAGCTCAAATCGGAATCGTTCTAACCATTGCAAAAAGCGAATTAAAATAGCATACGTTTTTTTATCGCTATTTTTCGCAACTCGATGAATTTGTGTAATTAAATGCTCATATCGGCTCTTATGCCATAGCTCGTCATTATTAGTTTGTTTAGCCTTCAGCGCATTTGTAGCCGAGATAGGGATAAATTCACTGACTAAATGACCAATTCGTTCCCTCTCTGAATGAATAAACCCCTCCGTTTCATCATTCGAATCAATACCATTAATCACACAAAGTGGTTCAACACCTTTATTTTTTAATGTTTCCATTAATAATATTTCCGCATCAATGGCCATAGATCCTGAGCGTAATACCCAAAAAATTTCATCCACTCGGTTAATCAATGTTTCAGAGAAGTAGGCTCTTTCCCCACCACCAGCTTCCAACGACACTGAATCAATAATTGTTACTGACTTTAATAAATCATTTTTTAGATATACCTCCAAGTAATCTAAATGTTCCCGTAATATTTCCGACGCGAAAGTATCACCAGTTGTCAGTAATTCCAGCTTACTCATATCAAAAATTGCCACAACACCATCTAAAAAATAGGCCCTTATTTCTTCATGCTCGCCATATCGCAAAAATGTATTTACTCCAGTTGGATGTTGCTCACTCACAGGTAAAACGTGACGTCCTAAAAGCCCGTTCACAAGTGTGGTTTTTCCAACACGCTCTTTCCCCACAATTAGAATCATCGTTTGATTATTAGCATCCTGTATAATTCGATTAAGATGCTTAGCAGTGTCTTTTACATATGTATTCTGTACGATGATGCCATGTAATTGTCGTAAACGATCAACAAGCTGTGGTAAAATATTATTCGCTGAGGCTGTATTTTTGATTGGCAGTTTGTCAATGTTTGTCATCCTCAAAACCTCTTTTCGTATGTATCTATAAATCCATTATAAATGATACGAATCCTATTCTAATACATAGTACTAAGAAATATTGACAAAAAAGGACAAAATACTCACCTGCAGTCGTCATAATTAGTAATTATTTCATATATAACCAAGTAACATTTACGTATATTATTTCCTGTTTTATTGAAAATATAAATTTCATATCTATTATTCTTCTAATCCAGCCATACGTGCATATACCTCTCCAAGTGTCGGCATGCCACCTTGAGCACCAAATTTCTCTATGGATAAAGAGGCTGCAATGTTAGCAAAATATAAAGCCTGATCTAATGACTCCCCCTCTACTAAAGCATAGGCAAGTGCTCCGTTAAAAGTATCACCTGCACCTGTTGTATCTACTGCCTTCGTCATATAAGCTGGCACATGAATCGGGTATTCCCCATCAAAATACCGAGCTCCATCACTTCCTAAGGTTACAATCAATTTATTTGGATATTTTTCTAAAATAGTGTCAAAATCATCGCCAAAAATTTCTGCACATTCTGTTTCATTCGGTGTAATATACGTAATATCTTCCATCCATTGGACATCAAAATTAGCTGCTGGTGCGGGATTTAATAGCACAGGTATATTGACTTCTTTGCATAATTTTATGGCATAGGCCACTGTTTCCTTAGGGATTTCTAGCTGTATAATGACCATTTGGCTTTGCTGAATGATTTCCTTTGCCGTTTCTATCTTTGCAGGCTTTAATTCATAATTAGCACCAGGCACTACAATAATGCGGTTGTCGTGATTATAGATTAAAATATTTGCAATTCCAGTAGGCACTGCTGTACTTTCAATAGCCTTTGTTTGGATAGACTCTTGCTGCAAAACCTTTTGTAAGGCATCACCAAAGCTATCTGCGCCCACACAGCCAATCATTGTAACCTCACTTCCAAGACGTGCGGCAGCAATTGCCTGATTTGCCCCCTTTCCGCCTGGTGACGTTTGAAACGCTGAACCTAAAATCGTTTCACCTTGCTTTGGAAAAGTATCCATTTGTACAACCAAATCCATATTTAGACTTCCTATAACTGTAATCATCTTTTTCACTACCTTTCTTTGCTTATATTCTATCGAAGAAAATATGATAGGAACAAGGATAAAATAATCGTTTGATATAAACGTAACCTGAGCAATTCCAATCCTACCCGAGTAGTACTTCCTATTGTCTGAGCGGTTTTCTCCCTTCCCTGAGCGTTCCTCCTGCTACCTGAGCAATTTTCTCTCCTACCCAAGTGGTTCTTCCTATTGCCTGAGCGATTTTCTCTTCTACCCGAGCGGTTCTTCTTGATACCTGAGCGGTTTTCCCTACTTCCCGAGCGGTTCTTCTTGATACCTGAGCGGTTTTCTCTCCTACCTGAGCGTTCCTACTGATACCTGAGCGGTTTTCTCTCCTCCCCAAGCATTCAGCATCCTCCATTTAACCAGCAAGCTCTTTTAACTTCAATAAAAAAACTGAAGACAATCGTAACCTTGTCTTCAGTCTTAGAAAAAGTATTCATCTATTAAAATACAATACGTTTTGCTTCGTAAGCAGCGATTTGTTCCTCGTATTTAATTGTTAGAGCAATTTCATCCCAGCCATTAAGTAAAGTCTCTTTATAATAAGAATCGATGTTAAACTTATAGACGATTCCATCTTCACCCGTTACTGATTGAGCTTCAAGATTGACTTCCATCGTGTAGGGCTTATCGAGGCCCTTTGCTAAAATTTCATCACACTCTGCTTCTGTTAGTTTAATTGGTAAAATGCCATTTTTAAAGCAGTTATTATGGAAAATATCTGCAAATGATGGTGCGATAACGACATTGAAGCCATAATCTAGGATAGCCCATGGAGCATGTTCACGAGAAGAACCACATCCAAAGTTATCTTGTGCTACTAAAATTTTAGAGTTTTTAAATTCAGGTTTATTTAACACAAAATCTGAAATTTCATTACCCTGTGCGTCAAAACGCCAATGGTAAAATAAAAATTGTCCAAAGCCTGTGCGCTCAATTCGTTTTAAAAATTCTTTCGAAATAATTTGATCTGTATCTACGTTTTTTCGATCAAGTGGTGTTATGACACTCTTCACGATATTAATTGGTTCCATGTTCAATCATCCCTTCCGTGTAAAACAAACTTACACCGTTTCCTTTACAAATTCACGTACATCCACAAAATGTCCAGCAATTGCTGCGGCTGCTGCCATCGGTGGAGATACAAGATGCGTACGAGAACCAGCTCCCTGGCGCCCTTCAAAGTTACGGTTGGATGTAGATGCACAGCGTTCACCAGCAGGAACGACATCATCATTCATAGCTAAGCACATGGAGCAGCCTGATTCACGCCATTCAAAGCCTGCTTCTGTAAAGATTTTATCTAACCCTTCTGCCTCAGCTTGTTTTTTCGTAGAATGGGAGCCTGGCACAACGATTGCTGTGACATTGTCATGCACCTTTCGTCCTTGGATGACACTTGCCGCTGCACGTAAATCACTGATACGTGAGTTTGTACAAGAGCCAATAAATACGTGTTGGATATCGATGGATGTTAATGGTTGACCTTCTTCTAAGCCCATGTAGGTAAGGGCTTTACGAAGTGCCGCTTTATCTGATTCATCCACATAATCCGCTTGTGTTGGAACTGTTCTTGAGACACCTGTACCCATCGAAGGATTTGTTCCCCAAGTAATGATAGGCTCAATCTCTTCTGCTTTAATAATACGAACTGTATCATATGTTGCATCCTCATCTGAGGCAAGACTTACCCAATAGGCTGCTGCTTCATCAAATTTTTCTCCCTGCGGTGCATATTTACGATCACGTATATAGTCCACAGTAATTTGGTCAGGTGAAATAAGACCAGCCTTTGCACCTGCTTCAATAGACATGTTACAAATTGTCATACGTTCTTCCATTGATAGTTTGTGGATAGCCTCTCCAGTGAATTCCACAATATGACCAGTACCAACCCCGATACCGAATTTAGCAATAATTGCTAGAATAATATCTTTTGCAGCTACACCTACAGGTAGCTCGCCTTCTACACGAATTTCCATTGTTCTTGGCTTGTTTTGCCAAAGTGTTTGTGTTGAAAGTACATGCTCTACCTCAGACGTACCAATACCAAAGGCAATAGCTCCAAAGGCACCATGTGTGGACGTATGGGAATCACCGCAAACTATTGTTTTACCAGGCTGTGTTAAGCCTAGTTCTGGTCCAATAACATGAACAATTCCCTGATCAGGATGCCCCATTCCAGCTAGCTCCACACCGAATTCTTCAGCATTTTTAGCCAAAGTTTCTATTTGATTACGCGCAATCGGGTCATTGATTGTCGGTAGATTTTTGGTTGGCACGTTATGATCCATTGTTGCAAAGCTTAAATCTGGCCGACGCACCTTACGTCCGTTCATACGTAGACCTTCAAAAGCCTGCGGAGAAGTAACTTCATGAATTAAATGAAGATCAATATATAACAGGTCAGGTTTGCCCTCTTCCTGATAAACAACATGTTTATCCCAAATCTTTTCAATTATATTTTTACCCATTGTCTTCACCTATTTCTTAAATGTATGTTGTCATAATGCTTTCTGAAACAAAGCTAGTATCAATCTCGTTAATTACTTTATCTGTCCATTCATTTGTAGATAGAATACGGTCACCATCACGAGCAAGATCTGCTGTGAAATAACCATCATCAAATACTGCACTGACTGCACGTTCAATTTCTGCAGCTTCTTCTTTTAAGCCAAATGAATATTGCAACATCATCGCAACAGAAAGAATAGTTGCTGCTGGATTTGCTACACCTTGGCCCGCAATTTCTGGTGCTGAGCCATGTACTGGTTCATATAGACCGAAATTATCGCCACGAATGGATGCCGATGGTAATACTCCTAAAGAACCTGTAATAACAGATGCTTCATCACTTAAAATATCACCAAACATATTTTCAGTAACGACCACATCATAGTGGCCTGGATTTGTAATTAATTTCATCGCAACTGAATCGACTAAGTTGTGCTCAACCTGTACATCTGGATACTCTTTTTTCTTCGCTTCTACTACTTCGCGCCACAGTCGACTAGTTTCAAGCACATTTGCTTTATCGACAGAACATAATTTGCCTCCACGTAAGCGTGCTAATTCAAAGGCATTTTCAACAATCCTTTCAACCTCAGCAGTTGAATAAACGGTTGTATCAATCGCTCCATTTTCAGTACGCATACGTGGTTCCCCGAAGTATACGCCGCCTGTTAATTCACGTACAATCATTAAATCGACGTTTTCGGCAACTTCACGCTTTAATGGTGAAGCATCAAGTAAACTCGGGAACGCCTTTACTGGACGTAGATTTGCAAATAAATCAAAATGCTTGCGAATACGCAATAAGCCTTTTTCTGGACGTAATTCAGGTGGATTATTATCCCATTTTGGACCACCTACTGCTCCAAGCAGAATAGCATCGCTGTTTTCACACATTTCAATTGTCTCATCTGGTAGTGGATTATTGTGTTGGTCGATGGCAGCGCCTCCGATTGTTGCATAACCTAAATGGAATTTATGGTTGAAACGTTTACCAATTACTTGCAATACACGTACAGCAGAAGCAACAACCTCTGGGCCAATTCCGTCACCAGGAAGTACTGTAATTTTTTTCTCCATCGTCAAAACACCTTTCTTTGTATAGTGTAGATATACACTATTTTAGTAAAGACTCTCACCTATATGTATAGATGAGAGCCATCAATTACATCACGGCATAATTGCCTAAAGGTTGTAAATGTTACGAAGTCCATTCACAACCACTGATCTGTGACATTCACCAGAGGCTAAATGCTTAACTAACAGGTTGTGCACGTAAACTTGCCTGAATTAAATGACGATTAATAGCATTTAGATAAGCTTTTGCGGAAGCCTCTAATACATCCTGTGAGGAATTTCTGCCAGTTGTTGACACATCATCATAACGAATATTAATGACGGCTTCCCCTAGTGCATCTCGCCCCTTGCCAACAGATTTTACACGGTAATCTATCACATGAATATGTCCCTGTACAAGTTGCTCAAGCGTATTGAAGATTGCTTCCACAGAGCCTGAACCTGTTGCAACAACCGTCTTTTCAACCCCTTCAGGTGTGTGCACGATCGCTGTTGCAGTTGGAATATTTTCTGTACCATATTGTACCTGTACCATCTTTAATTCAAAGAGTGGTACATCTTCTAGTTGAACTTGTTGTTCTGTTAAAAGAGTTAATAAGTCCTCTTCCGTAATTTCCTTTTTACGATCAGCAAGTTTCTTAAATTCAGTAAACGCATTGTTTAATTTGTCATCCGAAAGATTGAAGCCCATTGTTTCTGCACGATCACGGAATGCCGCGCGACCTGAGTGCTTTCCTAAAACAAGAGGTACCTCACCTTCACCAATAAGAGCAGGTGAAATAATTTCATACGTTTCTGGATTCTTTAACACACCATCTTGATGGATACCAGATTCGTGTGCAAATGCATTTTTACCAACAATCGCTTTATTCGGTTGAATAACCACATTCGTCAATTTACTGACTAATTGAGATGTGCGTTTAATTTCTTGTAATTGAATGCCTGTTTCTACAGGATAGATATCTTTGCGGATATGAAGAGCAACTGCAATTTCTTCAAGTGCGACATTTCCAGCACGCTCTCCTATACCGTTAATCGTACCCTCAACCTGAGAGGCCCCATTTTCAATAGCAGCAATCGTATTAGCAGTCGCCATACCTAAATCATCGTGACAATGTGCAGAGAATTTTACTGTTTCAGCACCTTTCACATTTTCAAGGAGAAATTTAAATAATGCACCATATTCTTGTGGAGATGCATACCCCACTGTGTCAGGCACGTTAATTGTTGTCGCTCCCGCTGCAACCACCTCATTGATAATACGGACTAGAAACTCACGATCTGAGCGGAACGCATCTTCTGCAGACCACTGTACAAGCGGAAAGAATTTTTTTGCGTATTTTACAGCTTCAACCGCTTGTTCCACCACTTGTTCCGGTGATTTTTTTAGCTTGTATTCCATATGAATTGGTGAGGTTGCTAGGAAAATATGGATATGTGGCTGCTCGGCTACTTTAATCGCATCCCATGTTGTATCGATATCCTTTTGGACACAGCGAGCTAAGCCTGTAACGATGGAGTTTTTCACGGTGCCTGCAATGCGATTTACCGCATCAAAGTCACCAGGTGACGAAGCAGGAAAACCTGCTTCAATAATTGTCACCCCTAGACGTTCTAGTTGCTTGGCGATTTCAATCTTTTCTGCTGTATTTAAATTAATACCAGCAGATTGTTCGCCGTCGCGAAGAGTTGTATCGAAAATATCAATTTTTCGCACTTGTAGCCACTTCTCTCACAACTTTTTCTTTCCCTTCGTTGATGAATGGCATCATAGCACGTAATTTAGCACCAACTTCTTCGATTTGGTGGTTTGCACCTGCTTCTTTGAATTTTGTATATTCAGGACGACCATTTTCGTTTTCTTGAATCCAACGGCGAGCAAACGTACCATCTTGGATATCTGTTAATACTTCTTTCATACGACCTTTTACAGATTCGTCGATAATACGTGGCCCTGCAACATAGTCACCCCACTCAGCTGTATCTGATACTGAGTAACGCATTGTTGCCATACCGCCTTCAAACATAAGGTCAACAATTAATTTTAATTCGTGAAGTGTTTCAAAGTAGGCTAGTTCTGGTTGGTAACCAGCTTCAACTAATGTTTCAAAACCTGCTCTTACTAATTGTGTAGCACCACCACAAAGTACTGCTTGTTCACCGAATAGGTCTGTTTCAGTTTCCTCTTTGAATGACGTTTCAAGCAGACCACCGCGAGCTGAGCCAATTCCTTTTCCGTATGCTAGAGCTAAGTCTTTTGCTTGACCTGTTGCATCTTGATGGATTGCGAATAAGCCTGGTACACCTGCACCTGCTTGGTATTGACGACGTACTAAGTGTCCTGGACCTTTTGGTGCCACTAAGAATACATCAACATCTGCTGGTGGTGTAATTTGTCCGAAATGAATATTGAAGCCGTGTGCAAACATAAGTGCTTTACCCGCTTCAAGATGTGGAGCAATTTCAGCCTCATAGACAGCTTTTTGGCGCTCATCTGGAAGTAAGATTTGGATAACATCTGCTTCTTGTGCTGCCTCTGCAACAGTTTTAACGTCTAATCCATCAGCCTTAGCTGCATCGAAAGATCCACCTGGACGAACACCTACTACTACATCAAAACCTGATTCTTTTAGGTTAAGTGCGTGTGCATGTCCTTGTGAGCCGTATCCGATAATTGCGATTTTTTTTCCTTTTAATACTTCCTCGTTGATGTTTTGTTCATAGTACATAGTAGTCATTGTTTGTTTCCTCCTAAATTATGGGTTTAAATTTCGGCTTTAAATGCACAGTACTGGATTGTGCTATGCATCTAAAGCGATCAATTTTATATGCAAACTATTTTAAAATAGAGAGCTGTGGATTTGAGATTTTTTGTGTTTCTCGAACAGAGGCAGTTGCTCCTGTACGTGTTAATTCTTTAATTCCATATGGTCGAATGAGCTCTATAAAGGCATCAATCTTATCTGGATGTCCTACAACTTGATATGTGACAACGTTTTTCGCTGTATCAATAATTTGTGGACGGAATGGTTCAACAATTGAATTCATTTCCAGTCGTAAATTTGGTGGTGAAATAACTTTGACAAGCGCTAACTCACGTAACACGATTGATTTATCTGTTATATCATTGACCTTTAATACATCAATTTGTTTTGATAACTGCTTCACCAACTGTTCAATCTTACTCTCATCTTCTACATGTACAACAAATGTCATTTTTGAGAAGTTAGGCTGCTCTGTATGACCAACTGTAATGGATTCAATATTGAATTGACGTTTCATCAGCAAGCCTGTTACACGGTTTAATACGCCACTTTGGTTAATCACTGTTACTGTAATTACTCGTTTCAATTCTTTTTCACCCCAATCATTTCGTGCAAGCCTTTACCAGGTGCTACCATCGGATAAACACATTCAAGCTGTTTAACACGACAATCAATCAATACTGGATCATCTGAAAGAAGGGCCTCACGGAAAATGCTTTCTGCTTCATCGATTGTATTAATACGATAGCCCTTAATACCATATGCATCAGCTAATTTAACAAAGTCTGGTTGGATTGGCATTAATGAAGATGAATAGCGTTCCTCATAGAATGTTTGTTGCCATTGGCGTACCATTCCAAGACAGCTGTTATTTAAAATCACCACTTTTACTGGTAGGTTGAATTCTTTTAGTAGGGATAGCTCTTGTGCAGTCATTTGGAATCCTGCATCCCCTACAATAGAAACAACCTTTTTATCTGGCTTCGCAAACTGGGCTCCAATTGCAGCTGGGAAGCCGAAGCCCATCGTACCAAGTCCACCAGACGTTACCCATCCATGATCATTATTTAAGCGATAATATTGTGCAGCCCACATTTGATGCTGCCCAACATCCGTTGTAACAATTGCATCGCCTTCTGTAATTTTATGCACAAGCTCTAATGCTTCCTGTGGTAAAACTTCCTTTTCTTCAGAATCTTTACAATACCACAGAGGGTATTCATTGGCATTATTTCTTAAGTATGCCAACCATTCTGCTGTATCAGGACCCTCAAAATCCTTTTTCAGCAATGCTTTTAATGCTTCTTTTGCATCTGCCACAATTGGAATATCAGTTGGTACATTTTTGCCAATTTCTGCTGGATCAATATCAATGTGAATAATTGTCGCATTTGGAGCAAATGTTGCTAAATTCCCAGTTAGGCGATCATCAAAACGGGCGCCGATATTTACTAATAAATCAGATTTTGTAATAGCTGTATTCGCAGTAACAGTACCATGCATACCAGCCATTCCGATAAATAATTCATGTTCTCCATGGATGGAGCCAAGCCCTAAAAGCGTGTTTGTTACTGGAATACGGTATTTTTCAGCAAATGTTGTTAATTCTTCACGTGCATCCGCAAAGAGAACGCCAGCACCAGCTAAAATAAGGGGATTCTTTGCTAATGAAATAGCCTGAATCGCTTTTTGTATTTGTAAATAGTTCGGCTTATAGGTTGGTTGATAACCTGGTAAATAAATTTCATTTGGAGCTTGTGGAGGATTTTCCACATCAAACAGCATTTGAGACACGTTTTTTGGGAAATCCACTACTACAGGACCTTTTCTGCCTGTGTTTGCGATATGGAAAGCCTCTTGTACAATGCGCGGAATATCATTGACATCCTGTACCTGGTAGTTATGCTTTGTAATTGGCGTTGTAATTCCCATGATATCAGCTTCTTGGAATGCATCTGTACCAATGACAGATGTGGCCACTTGACCTGTAAAAACAACTAACGGAATCGAGTCAATCATGGCATCAGCAATACCTGTAACTAGATTTGTTGCTCCTGGTCCACTAGTGGCAATGACAACACCTGGTTTATTGGAAACCCGTGCATATCCCTCTGCTGCATGGATTGCCCCTTGTTCATGTCTAGTTAAAATATGACGAATTGGATTTTTATACATTGCATCATAAATTTGTAGAACAGCTCCACCTGGATAACCGAAAATAATTTCGACACCTTGATCATGCAATGCTTGCACTAATACGTCAGCACCATCTTTCGCTTGATAGGTTTGTTCAGCCTTTGCTGTTGTTGCTAATTCTTCTTTTTCATTGATAGAAACATTCGCACTCATCAAATATGCCTCCTTCTTCTTATTCATTCAATTTCACATTAGTGATGCGCATCAGTGAAGTATAACTGGCTGAAGGTCTCCTAAAAAAGTAAGAGATCTTCTGAAACGTCGACAAAAATAATAAAAAGCCTTTTTCTCCACACGCAAAGAACTACCTTACGTAGGGATGAAAAAGACTTTCCATGGTACCACCCTTTTTTATAGCAAAAAACTTGCTACCTCGTGAATAAATGAAAGCATTTATGGACCAATGCGAAATCATCGCATCCAATACGGCGTCATAAAACATTTATTCATTAATAACGAGCACTTTCGATTATGCCCGGAGCTATCTAATGGCAACTGCGTTTAATAGCTCACTCCGAGGGGATGTCGGATCTAGTTGTATCGCCGGCTTCCAGCACGACCGGCTCTCTGGTAGATACAAGGTTCTAGAACCTTTAACCTCATCAACGTTTTAACATATCAAATTGTTAAATTTTCATCACGCCACCTGTAGAAGCGTTTGTTACTAATTTCGAATATCTTGCAAGCCAACCACGTTTAATTTTTGGTTCAAATACTGGTAGTTTTGCACGACGTTCAGCTAAAACTTCATCTGAAACTTCTAAATTGATTGTACGATTTGGTAGATCAATTGTGATGATATCACCGTTTTCAACTAATGCGATTGGACCACCTTCTGCTGCTTCTGGTGAAATATGTCCAATTGAAATACCGCGAGATGCACCTGAGAAACGTCCATCTGTAATTAATGCAACCTTCGTGCCAAGACCTCGACCTTGAATCGCAGATGTTGGTGCGAGCATTTCAGGCATCCCTGGGCCACCTTTAGGTCCTTCGTAGCGAATGACGACTACATGGCCCTCTTTCACTATTCCATTATCAATATTTTCTTGTGCCGCTTCCTGTGAATCAAAGACGATTGCTTCGCCTCTGAATACCTGAATAGAAGGGTCTACAGCTCCTACTTTAATAACAGAGCCTTCTGGTGCGATATTACCAAATAAAACGGATAAGCCACCGACTGGGCTATATGGATTGTCTTTTGTGCGGATAACTTGATCATTTGTGATGTGATAATCCTTTACAAGTTCTCCCATAGTTACACCAGCAACTGTTGGACGATCCGGATGAATAGCTCCCGGAATAGATACTAATTCATTAATAATGGCACTAACGCCACCTGCTTTATTAATATCATCCATTGAAAGATCTGAAGCTGGCATAATTTTTGCTAAATATGGAACACGTTCTGCCACTTTATTAATATCTTCAATGTTATAATCGATTTCAGCCTCATTCGCAATGGCTAACGTATGAAGGACTGTGTTTGTTGATCCACCCATCGCCATATCCAGTGCAAATGCATCATCAATTGCCTCTTTTGTAATAATGTCACGAGGCTTAACATCTTCTTTAATCATACGAACTAGCTGTTTAGCCGCCTCTTTTATAAGCTGATGGCGGTCTTCAGATGTAGCAACGATTGTACCATTACCTGGTAAAGCTACACCTAACATTTCCATTAAGCAGTTCATAGAGTTTGCTGTGAACATTCCTGAGCATGAGCCACATGTTGGGCATGCGTTATTTTCAATATCTAATAGCTCTTCAGCTGACATTTTCCCTGATTTATGTGCCCCTACCCCTTCAAATACAGAAGTTAATGATAGTTGCTTGCCTGTTGCAGAAGTACCAGCCTCCATTGGACCACCAGAAACGAAAATTGATGGTACGTTAGTACGAACTGCTGCCATTAGCATTCCCGGTGTAATTTTGTCACAGTTTGGAATGTAGAATACTCCATCAAACCAGTGTGCATTAATTACAGTTTCCGCAGAGTCTGCGATAATTTCACGGCTCGGTAAGGAATAACGCATACCAATATGCCCCATCGCAATTCCATCATCTACACCGATAGTATTAAACTCGAATGGAATTCCTCCTGCTTCAATAATGGCTTCTTTGACAACATCAGCAAATGTACGTAAATGAACGTGACCTGGTATAATGTCGATGTAAGAATTACAAACCCCAATAAATGGCTTGCCTAAATCTTTTGCTTTTACTTTGCCTGTTGCATATAAAAGGCTTCGATGCGGCGCACGATCTACGCCTACTTTTATCATGTCACTTCTCATTTTAAACGCCCCTCATTTATTGCTATGTTCGTTGCTATATACAAAATGTTCTGTCTATTTTGTTTTTGTCTATATGTTATCTGCCTGAAAGACAGCTAACTGCTATAACGAACGTGTTAAATTGTTGTTATCATAGTACGAAAAAAAGGTCTCGTCAACAGTATTTTTTGAATTGTTTAAACAATTTAAATTATTCATTAAATTTGAAATCGTTTTCATGCTGATTAAGCATCACTTTTATCTCGTTTTGATAAATTTTTTGACATTTCGTTCAAATTTAAATTTTTCATAAATTATCTTCGTGCAGACTCCCTAATTCATTTAAAGATGAGTGGAAAACTACAGTATAAAATAACGCCTATAATGTGAATAATTTACTTAAATAACCAGTAAAAAACACATTATCTGGATCATACTGATGACGGATCGCTAAAAACTTCTCGATATCTGGATATAGTTCGTATACATATTGAGCAGTTAGATGGTTTTGTTTCCCCCAATGTGGACGACCCTTATATTTCTTCATCATCGTATGAATCCATTCAAAATAAGGTTCTTCAGGCATTCCTTTATACATATGAAAGGCAATAAAGGCTGATTCTTGCCCCTGTGTAGGACTTAAATAACCCGCTTCTCCCGCTGTAGTTCTACATTCTAATGGAAAATGAACATTAAAATGCCCCTTTTTGAAGGTTGCATGTATCTCCTCCATACAGGCTTCGAAATATATTAATGGAATAGCATATTCACTCTCTTGGAACCTTACGCTTCTTGGGGATGGATAAATTTCATAACTAATACCTGTTTTCTCCCCTTCTACAACATTTGCTGCTGCTATCTTACTCAAAGCACCACTTAACAAAGGTTTCCATTTACATAGCTCAGACATAGCAAAAAAGGCACCGTTTTCTACTATTTGAAGTTTCATTGTTTCAATTCTCTTGCTCCAGTCACTTTGATAAACTGGGTCTACGGCATTCATGCGTTTAACCTGTATGGTCTCACTACCAGGAAAATAAAACCATTCCACATGACGATGCTGTCGAATATCCTCAGCAAAGTTTGTCAGTCCGTTTGTCAGCTTATCCCTTGTTCCTACATAATGTAAGCCGTAAAGAGGTATTACTTTAATTGTCACCTTCACAAGTACACCAAGCATACCGAGCGATACATGTAGAGCCTCAGATAAATCATCCAAGCCTCTAGTATGCTCTCGATATGTCCCAGTGCCGTCAACAAACCCCCATTTTGTGACTGTTGAAGATAACGAGCCTAGTGTTACTCCTGTTCCATGTGTACCTGTTGACACGGCTCCTGCAATGGATTGTTCCTGAATATCTCCCATATTACTAAGAGCAAAGCCAAGTTTTGCAAGCAGAGGTCCTATTTCATATAAATAGGTACCAGCCCAGAGTGTTGCCTCTTGCTTTGCCTCATTTACAGCGATAAGCCCACGCATTTTATGTAAAGAAAGTGCGATATGCTCAGGCATTGCTACAGCACTAAAGGAGTGGGCTGCACCTGTGACACGAATTGTTTTTCCCGATTCATGCGCTTGCTTTACTATATTGACTACATCCTCAATCGATTGAGGTAAATACATTTCACCTGGATAAGAGATCACATTGCCAGCCCAATTCGTCCATTTCTCACCATTTTTCCATTTCTCTATAGAAAACATTGTCCATCCCCCCTATAAGTATTAAAGGACCCTGCATACTTGTCCCCTCGAATACCATGCAGTTTTTGAAATCTTTCACAAAGCTCTCCTGCCTTTGCGTGTCGAAAATACAATGTATCACCTACTTTAACTTTTTTATGCTTTACCTTAATCGGTGACTGAACTTCCCCCGCTCCTTCTAAGCTAAGATATGAATAGAAGGCAGGCTCGTAGAATACTGGTAAACGATCAACACCGATTGCTCCAGAGGCAGTGTATCCTCCTCCATGACAAACAACAATATTTTTTTCTGGCTTCCTTGTTACTCTTAAAGCAAATCCAGCAGCCTTTTCAAGTTGTAAATGGGTGAATTGATCAAACAATGCTGGTGCATAAAATGCAGAGCCCACTGTTATTTCAGTTACCTCTCTCTGCTGTGCAGTATACGCCATACTTCCTGATCCGCCACCATTGATAAAGCGAATTTTAGGAAAATACGCCTTTATATGAGCAATGGCTAATCGACGAAACTGAGTAACTTGCTTTTTAGCTCGTTGCTGCATAGCTTCTATAATTCTTCCTTTTATAGCATTTGCAGGTCGATTGCCCACTCCTGCAATTTGTGCCTCGTAGCCCATAGCCCCCACTACCTCGATATACGGTTGTTGTTCGATAAATTTCAAGAACGGTGTTAATGACTCTAGTGAATAAAGTGAAGAACGTTTTGTACCGAAATAAAGTAATTTAAAATCATTGGATACATTAATATCTATACATACCTGTACACGAACGCCAAGCTCTTGTCCAAGCCTAGCTAAAAATGACACATGCTCCTGCTTATCCACCATAAAAGTGACAGTTTTTCCTGCTTTTACGAAGTGTAATAACTGTCGTACTGAGTCTTCTTCCATTACTGGATAGCCAAGCAATAAATCGTCAAAATGCTGCTGCAATAAGAAAAGAGTCTCTGCAGCTGTAAACGTCATATATCCAATACCATTTGGAAGGTTGTCGTGTATATAACGTAGTATCTCTATAGAGCGAATAGATTTTGTAGCAATTCGAATATTTTTTTCTCCACAATCATTGCGGACAGTTGCAATATTTTTATCTAAAGCATCAAAATCTATCCAAGCAAATGGTCGCTCTATTTCTTGAAAAGCTTGGTCAAATCTTGTTGTCATCCAATCACTCCTTTACATGTACTATGTATTTGTTCATTGTCTAAAAAATTCCTTTTCATATCACTCTTTCAAAAGTATTTCATATAATAGTTCAAGACAACAAAAAACAACCGTGGACATATCATCAGAATAGCCATCACGGTTGCTTTAGTTTTCGACAAGCATTAAACTCACCTTTCTATATTATTATTATTAGCTTATGAGACAAAAATGAACTCTGCTGCTATATTTAGCATCACAAGTAAATGTAAACCTGCAATAAGTAAACCTTGTCGATTTAAACGCTTCATAATTGTCATATCCATAAATAACACTCTCCTTTTTTCATATTATACTCACATAAAAACCAATTTTCAAACTATTCTTAATATTAAAATATATTCATTTTTCTGACAACCAGGCCCAAATATGGCATGATTAAAGTGAAATTATACCTATTGGGAGAGTGAAAAAATTGAAAAAAGCGTTATTAGTTATCGATTATACGTATGATTTTGTAGCTTCTGACGGAAAACTAACATGTGGTGAACCCGGTCAAGCATTAGATGAAAAAATAGCATCCTTAATTGAACAGTTTATTGCTGATCAAGAATTAGTTGTTTTTGCCAATGATTTACATGAGGAAAATGATAGCTTTCATCCTGAAACAAAGCTATTTCCTCCACACAATATTCGTGGCTCAAAGGGGCGCCATTTATATGGGCAAGTTGGCGAAATGTATAATCTTAACAAAGATAAGGTAATATGGCTTGATAAAACACGTTATAGTGCATTTGCAGGAACTAATTTATTCATATTATTGAAAGAACGAGGCATTGAAGAAATTCATTTAGTTGGTGTATGTACGGATATTTGCGTATTACATACAGCAGTCGATGCTTATAATTTGGGTATTTCTACAGTTGTTTATGCACGTGGAGTTGCAAGTTTTGATGTTGCAGGTCATGAATGGGCATTACGTCATTTTGAACAAACATTAGGTGCAATAGTCATACAGTACTAAAAGCCATATCATGGATTTGTAATAAAAACCATAGAAGCTAGGTGCGTTTAATATGCCCTATTCAGGGTATAACTAAGTAATCGCCATTATATCTTAATTTTAAGGAGATGAAGAAAATGATTAGCTTCATTTGGTATTTAATCATCGGCGGTATTTTAGGTTGGTTAGCTGGTGTCATTTTAGGAAAAGATGTACCTGGCGGCATCATTGGAAATATCGTTGCAGGGATTGTCGGTTCATGGATTGGTAGTATGGTTCTGGGCAATTGGGGTTGGAGAGTTAGTGATTTTTACGTATTCCCAGCATTAATTGGTGCGATTGTGCTTATTTTCATCGTAAGCATTATTTTAAAGAGTATGCGTAAAGCAACCTAGATATGTTGGAAAGAGCCATCAATTTTGATGGCTCTTTACTTTTTGTCATTTAACAGCATTGCTTGTTTCAACTCATCATGATAATCGTTATATAAATTGAAATAATGTAACACCTTTTCAACATATTCATCACTATGATTGTACTGAAAAACAGCTTGTTTTACATCACCGTTTGCTGCCCCGTATTTTGATAAATAATTTGCCGCACTATAAACGGCATCCTCAATATCATATGGATCAGCAATTCCATCACCATTGGCATCAACACCATATCCACCATATTTCTTTATGGCTTCTGGACTCATTAGTTCTGCTTTTGAAATATTTCCTTTTCCTAAGCCTGAACAGGAAGGATGTTTCCAGCCCACGAATGTACAGGGCATAAATTGCATGTGACCTTCAGCCCCTGCTGGTGATACAAGGGATTTCATGGAGGAAAAGCGAGTTTCAATCCGATGATGGGCTGCTAGTAAAGTCCATGGAACACCATACTTCTCCTCTGCGGCTACATAAATAGGAATAAATTGTTCAGGAATTTTCATATCAAAGCTTTGCTGAATTTCTTCTATTGCCCGTTGTTGAGCAATTTTCTCGAATATCGGTAATGTTTGAAGCTCCTTCCAAGCAAAAAAAACAAAGACATACATTGTTATTGCTATAGGTACTAATAATGCTATCATTCCCAATTTAACGGATGATGATAATGGTTTTTTCTTCATGTTTTTCGTCATAATTCACACCTAATTAATTATTCTCTTTCTATATTACCAAATTTGTCGTTTTTTGTAGTAGATTTTTCAGTATATAATTTCCACTATTATAACAGTTGAAATGAATGGGAAAAATATAGTAAAATATATTTCGATTCATTTATATGGATAAATACTGGAGGAATTTGTTTTGTGGAAAGACTTTAAAGAGTTTGCTATGAAGGGCAATATTGTCGATCTAGCAGTAGCAGTAGTAATTGGTGGTGCTTTCGGTAAAATTGTTACCTCCTTAGTTGCAAATATCATTATGCCATTAGTGGGTATTTTAACAGGTGGTATCGATTTAACAGAAAGCTTTGTCTATGGCTCTGGAGATGCTACAGTTAAATTGGGTGAATTTTTACAGTCGATTATTGACTTTTTAATAATTGCCTTTGCAATTTTTATGGCATTACGAATTATGACCAAGTTTTCTCGTAAAAAAGAAGAAGCAATTGTGGAAGAACCAGCACCTGAATTAGATGCGAAGGAAGAGCTGCTAAAGGAAATTCGAGATTTATTAAAAAAAGAACAAGCATAAAATTTATCAATTTCGCCTTGGCGTAATTGTAGCTGCCGCTTTGCTTTCGCTACAGATAAACAATGCGTCCGGATTTTGAATTGTGCCCAGGCCTGCACGAGGGCCGACACGATGTCGGTCATTTCGGCAATGCCACAGGACGTGGCGTTTTTACCGAGGCAGGTCAGTTAGCCGTTTTCGCAGGATGCGAAGGTTTTAGGCTAACATCCTTTATTCATTCCCTTGAAAATCCGTGACATCCGTCGGAGGCTTTGGGCCAACAGTTGTTTTTTGCGCGAAAGCGTAGTACTAACGTAGCGTCAGTAGCAAGATGTTGGTCACTCAGTCATTGCCACAGGATGTGGCGTTCTTAGACTTAGTTCATCTATTTCAGTAGGTGTTTGGACTCCCACTGAAAAGGAGAACCAAAACCGCATTCATCTCACCACCTGTAGAGGTGGAAGTCTTCTACTGAATGAGGATAAAAGAATCTGTCGCATTTCCTATTAGGAAGCAGGCAGATTCTTTTATTTTTAAAACAACAATTAGAAGCTTTTTGAGTAAAGTGTCATGATTTAAAGGAATATAATCCCTTGCCTTACTAGCCATAAGGGCACATTTTTTAGCATTCCTTGTTCCACCTATTACTCCTGGATACTCCTCCTTCTACCATCTCCTACTATTCCTAGGCGATTTACCTTAAATAATCTAGCTAATTTTCTGAAATCATCTTGTTCTTCTTTACTATACATGTTAAATTGGTAACAATTATTGAGAATATGGATAAAGAGAAAATTTGACTCTTTCCATGACTATGATGAAGAAAAGAGTGACAATATGACAATCAACAGAAGTATTGAAACAAAACTTGTACAGCTTGGCAATTTAAGTGATCCAAGAACAGGTGCTGTCAGCCCACCAATCCATCTATCAACAGCGTACAAGCATACAGGAATTGGTGAATCCACTGGTTTTGACTATACACGTACAAAAAATCCAACCCGTACCTTATTAGAAGAAGGAATTGCAGATTTAGAGGGTGGGGACATGGGCTTTGCCTGTAGCTCAGGTATGGCCGCTATTCAGCTAATTCTATCATTATTTAAGCCTGGGGATGAATTAGTCGTGCCTGATGATTTATACGGAGGTACATATCGACTTTTTAATTTCTTCGAAGAAACCTATAATATTAAGCCTATTTACTCCAAATTTGAATCCGTTGAACAGGTTGAAGCTTTAATCAATGACAAGACACGTGCCCTTTTCATTGAAACTCCGACAAACCCACTTATGCAGGAATTTGATTTGCAAACATACGCGGAATTAGCCCACAAGCATGGTGCATGGTTGATTGTTGATAACACATTCTATACACCATATTTCCAACGCCCAATCGAATTAGGTGCAGACATTGTTATTCATTCAGCTACTAAGTATATTGGTGGTCATAATGATGTCTTAGCAGGTTTAGTTGTTGCAAAAGGCGCTGAATTAGCTGAGCGTATTGCCTTTCTTCATAATGGCAGCGGAATGGTATTAGGAGCGATGGATGCTTGGTTACTTATTCGCGGCTTAAAAACAATGCATCTTCGTCTAAAGCAGCACGATGCAAATGCTAAAGCAATTGCAGCCTATTTAGAGAATGAAGAGCTTGTAACTGACGTGTTATATACAGGAAAGGGTGGTATGCTGTCCTTCCGTTTACAGAAGGCTGAGTGGATTGACCCATTCCTTCGAAACTTAAAATTAATTACGTTCGCTGAGAGCCTTGGCGGTGTGGAAAGCTTTATTACATATCCTGCTACTCAAACACATGCAGATATGCCATATGAGGAACGCATTGAACGTGGCGTATGTGATCGTTTACTACGCTTCTCAGTTGGAATTGAAGAGGCTGAGGATTTAATTGCTGATTTAAAACAAGTATTCGATATCCTTAGAAAAGAGGCATAGACATGAAGCAACGTATTGAAACAAGCCTAATTCACGCAGGTGTTCGTGACGGCTACGCTAATAAAAAAGGTGCAGTCAATGTGCCTATGTATTTATCATCGACGTTTCATCAGGAGAGTATTGATGAATTTGGTGAATATGATTATGCTCGTTCAGGTAACCCTACAAGAGATGCATTAGAAAAAGCAGTTGCAGAACTCGAAGGTGGAGTTCGTGCCCATGCATTTTCTTCTGGAATTGCCGCTGTGTCCGCAACCTTGATGCTATTATCTCAGGGTGATCATATTGTGTTGACAGAAGATGTTTATGGTGGAACATACCGTTTCGTCACTAAAGTATTACCACGTTTTGGTATAAAGCATACTTTTGTTGATTTCACAGATTTAGCAGCCGTTGAAGCGGCTATCACACCTACAACTAAATTGCTTTATATGGAAACACCATCAAATCCAACTCTTGGCATTACAGATATTCGCGGGGTAGTTACCTTAGCCAAACAACATAATTGTTTAACGTTTTTAGATAATACATTTATGACACCTTTACACCAACGCCCACTTGAGCTAGGCGTAGATGTTGTCATCCATAGTGCTACAAAGTTTTTATCTGGACACTCTGATATTATTGCAGGATTGACGGTTACAGCTGATGAAAAGCTAGGACAAGATCTTTACTTTATCCAAAATTCATTCGGCAATATTCTAGGTGTACAGGATTCCTTTACATTATTGCAAAATATGAAGACAACTGATGTACGCTTTAGCCGCTCCGCTGAATCGGCACAAAAAATCGCAGAGTTTTTAGCTACAAACGCTCTTGTCGAGCAAGTATATTACCCTGGGCTTGCATCTCATCCAGGCTATGATATTCATCGTAGTCAATGCACTAGTGCAGGTGCTGTCCTATCTTTCCGCCTGCCAAGCTACAATGCCGCAAAAGCTCTTGTAGAAGCAATGAAAATTCCTGTTTTCGCTGTTTCTCTTGGTGGTGTTGAATCAATTTTATCCTACCCTGCCAAAATGAGTCATGCTGCGATGGAACCTGAGGAACGTGCAAAACGTGGTATTACTGACGGACTATTACGCTTCTCAGTAGGACTAGAGCATGTTGACGATCTGATCGCTGATTTCGCTCAAGCATTAGAAATTGCCGCAAAGGCTAAAAAATAGCAAACAAAACAACCGCGTCTCTATCAACTAGAAACGCGGTTGTTTTATTTGCCCCACTCAATAAAGCACTTTTCTTTTGCCATAGCAACTGCTTCCGCTTGGGATTCCCCATTCAAGCGTGCAAAAATTTCACAAATTCTCAGCCTATTATATAGAACAGTTGAATCATTACTGACTTCCATTTTATTATTGTTTGTTATTTTTCCACTCTGTAATGTGATTGGTAAAAAATATAGCTTTTATTCATGGCTGCCTTTGCTGTAAACTGAATCCTTTTTCATGTTAAGTTTAGGAGACAATGGCTATGGAATTTTTTATTAATTAGTTGCGGTTTACTTTTTCAAACTTTAGCTGTCCGTAAATTTCCCAACAATTATTTCTGAATAATAAAGCTGAAGACTAATAAACATAGTCTCTCGCTGATTTTCAGCTTTCCCCAAATGACTCAATAATAATGGACATACACTTAATGATTAACATGGGCCATTAGTCTATACAAATAATCTCCATGCCCTTTTGCTAGTGTCACTTCCTGTTCATCTGTTATCCAATAAAAGGAGAATATAAAACCTGTTTCGTTTAAGCCTGTAGGATGATGCTGCCATGTATCTCGTTTTTCATTTGTCGTTAGATGATAAAAATAGCGTTTTTGTAAAGCGCCTGAATAATGATTAAAATAATCTTCAGCAATTAATCCCTTAACTGTTAAATGCGATAAGCCTGTCTCCTCAAACATCTCTCGAGATACAGCCTCTAGCGGTGCTTCCCCTTCCTCTACTGTGCCTTTTGGAATTTGGATACCTGCTCCTTCTGTATTTTGCTCAAATACTAGCACCTGTAACTGCCCCTCATGCTCTCTCGTAATATAGCCAAATGCTTTTTCAACAACTTGCATGAAGTCATCTCCTTTCACATGATTTAATGTTACAATAAATATAAAAATTGGAATTGTAGGTAGAAAGTGTTGACATTAATTATACGGCAGATGCAAGAGAATGACATCTTTTTCGTGCAAGAAATTGCCAAGAGAAGCTAACATCAAACATACGAAAGCATCACCCCACGCGACAACTAGGATCGTTTTTTACAGATTACTTATAGTAGAGAGCGCTTAAAAGAACGTCTAGAAAGCAATTTTTTTAGTTACTATACTAGAGGAATCAATAGAAGGCTTTCCTAATTTTTTAAAATGTAAAAAATGATGAAGCTGAGCTTTTGGCAATCTATATTCTTCCTGAAACACAGGGCAAAGGTATTGGCTCAGCGCTATTACAGCAAGGTATCCAAATGTTTTCAGAAATCAAGTCACTTATCGTTTATGTAGAGAAGGAAAATACAACAGGTATGAGCTTTTATCAAGCAAGAGGCTTTGTTAGAATAGCAGAGTATGATGATCTATTCGATGGGCATATATTACAACGATTAAACTCAGTTTAAAACTATAACGGAGCTAAAACTACTCCGTTACAATTTGTGACTAGGCAAGATTGATTTGCTTAGATTCAAGGATAAGTGCTGTTAATCCTGTATCGCTTCCAGATTCATGTGCTTGTCCTGTTTGCCAAAGCACACCCTGACCAGCCTTTAAAAATATCTTCTCCCTATTTGCTCCACAAACCCATCCTTCACCTTGAATGACTATAAATAACTGTGGAACAGGGGCCTCATGCATGCCAACAACACCACCTGGCTCTATATACATAAAGCCAATACTTGTTGGTTCTACCGTTCTCATTATCCTCTTATAGAAAGCGTCTACTGAATCATAATTTATAATTTGATTGGCAAACTCTTGTGTGAAATTAAAAATTTTCATGTGATTTACATATTCCTTCCTTAAACCTTCTTTTTCCTCAATAGCATTGTAAAACAACCCATACCTTCTCATTTTGTTTATTTTTACAATCTTCCTCACGAATCTAGAAAAATAATCTATCGCTATCCCCCAACATAAACCCGAGCTCATCCTCAGAATAAATCTGAAGCAATAATTGATAATCTAGTCGCTCCAGGACTCTAATTCCTGTCTGCGTGGATCATCGTAACCTGTTGAGTCACACAATCTAAGCGTTTTGTTATAAGTTGACATTCCAAATACATATCGCCTTGAAAGGTATCTAGATAACCGTCTATGCGGTGAGTAACCATATCACCTTTCTCTTCCACTGTTATAGCTATCAACCTCCTTTTTACTTAAAATTTCTTTTAAATTGGTTGAGTAAGGAGATTGCCATAATGGAAGTATCCACTCGATTTTAAATTGTTGGCTATGCTAATTCTTCCTGTGCAAATGCTAACAGCGTCTTATCTTCTTTCTTGAAATAAAAAGCAAATGCATCATAGCCATTTCTTTTTATTGTGTTCCAGTCTGCTGTCTCTCCGCTGATCAGTTGTACATAACCTTGGTCATCTACCTCATAGTCGTCCACTTCTTCATCGTAATCAATATTATAATAAAATGATAATACAATTTCCGTTGCGGGCATGTTATATTTTTGAAGTGGACGATTACCACGTTGCTCTATTGTATATTCATCACAAAACAACGCATTATAGCCATGCATGGTCCCATCAAACAGTAAAATTTCCTCTGCTGTTAATGGGTCATTTGCGACGATTTTAGCGGTTGAGCCTGTAATGAAAGGCATTTCCTCCCCCTCAATCAACAACAAATCACCATAATACCAAATTTCAAATTGTTGATTGCCAGCGCTAGAACAAAGCTGTAATTGTGATTCAACCTCGTCCAGTTGTTGATCATTTTCTGCAAATTGCTGTAAATAAGTTGGAATTGGAATAATCATCGCTGTCTCTCCTTTATAAATTATCTTAAACAACATCATCATAAAAAGAAATATTCACCTTTATCAAAAGAGGAAATGGAGATGTTAAAGTGATAATGGAAACGTGCAGTAAACAGAAAGTGACCTATTTTCATTTTAGGTCACCCTTTTTTTATAAAAATTTATAGCTAGAATTTGATTAGCCAATTTAATGAAATCAAACCATCTTATACATTAAAACATCATCAATATATTGCTTATCATTTAACTTAATTTCATTGATTTTCCTTCCTTCCTCCACAAATCCCATCTTTTTATAGAGCGCAATGGCACTTTCATTTGTTGAAAATACACCAAGACTAATTTTTTCAATATGTGGATTGAGCTCTGCCCACTTTAATAGCTGCTCAAGCAAACGTTTTCCAATTCCCAGACCACGATATTCATTTAATATCAACATACTGAAGGAACCTGTATGAGCTAATCTTTTTCGATTGGGTGTTTGAAACACAAGCCAGCCAACCGTTTTTTCTTGATATTGTGCAATTAAGATTATTTCCTGTTCATTTGCTAATTTTGCTTGTATCCATTTTTTTGTTCACCAATCGTTTGCTGGAATTCCTCTAACGTAGTGATTAAATAATCTTCTTCTGCTAAAACCTCACTCTGAATTGCCAGTATATTTTCAGCATCCTCTTCAGTGGCAACTCTAATTTTAATTTGTTCTTTCATTCAAATCTCTCCCTTTAAAAATATCAGCACAAAAAGTCTCCTTATATGGACATAAAGGAGACTAATGAATTTAATGATTTCTAGTCAGATATCTTTGGAAATTTTTTAAATCCTTTACTAAAAACTCATTGGATAACCAAGCATTTGTTGTCTTGATATCCTCCATAAAATTGGAAAGAGAGGTTTTATCTAATTGACTAAAATGCTTTGAAACCCCAGTATTTTTAATGGTTTCTTGCCAATTACCATAGTCTTTTATTTTATCTTGCACGAGATTTGGTTGATTTGTATAAATCGATTTAACCAATTGATTATATTCCTTGAATGCTTCCACAAGCGCATCTTTATCCTGTTTTTCAGTAGCAGCTACTATTTTATCTTTAAAGCTCTGCCATTTTTCAGGAAAGGCCTCTTTCACTAAATCATCTATATGAATGTAATCATCCGGTGCATGTACTAACGGGCCCTTCTCAATAGCATATGAAACAGTACCATTGTCATTTTTCTTGCCATTGACCGCAAATTTTGCAATCGTTGTCATAGCCTCCATAAAATCTTTTGCCTGTTTCCCCTCTAAGTAGTTGTCTGCAATAAATTGTGCTTTTTCTACACCAAGCGAAATCATGGCTTGGCGCTGTTCTTCTGTCATATTGCCAACATTGTGTACTAAGAGATTTTGAGATATTGTTGAGTATGCAGCATCAAGCACTTGCTGACTTGCACCATTTAAGCTATTGACAAGTTTCTCATTTGTTTGAATATGCGGAATGATGATAGCAAGAACATTATGTTCAATTTCCTCATCAAGTCGTGCCTGCTGTTCCGCACGAATAGCAAGCTGCTCCTCACTTTCGACGAAGTTTAATTTACCCCCATCCTTAAACATGGAGGCTATTTTTTGTGCTATCTCCTCTGGTGCATCTTGCAGTTGAATTTGAGAATCGAATAAACTACGTGCTTCTTTTCCAATTATGACAGCATCCTGATCCTTTTTTAAGGCTTGAGAATTTCCATCTCCCTTAGACGAAGTATTAATAGTTTGAAGAAAATTTACTGTATTTGTATAAGATGCTATTTTCATTATAATCCCCTCTCTTTTTAAATTAGTCAGCGTTTATATCGGATTAATTGCAAAATACTTGAAAATAAAATAATAACTTGTAAAAATCAGAACCACCAGTCTAACTGGTGGTTTGCTCTACGCGTGAAACGCTGGGGTACTGGCCCATGTCTAAAGACAC
>NZ_JBXAPF010000033.1:0-55652 GCF_058803665.1 Lysinibacillus sp. GW821-FHT14F06 | reverse complement strand
TGAAAACAGAGGAGTACTTTATGTAAAGTTACAAAGTAGTTTGTTTTACGCATAAAATGTAGGTTAACATCTGTAGAATTGTACCACTATTTTATCCATTTAATGATGGTGAGTAACATGCCTTTACTTTTCTTTTGAGGGAAGAAAATTTAAAGTTCTACACTATTGCTGATTGGAGTGCAAGGTGAGACAGACGAGACCCTGCACGGAGCGTCAGCGCAGGAAGCGGCTCGTCACTCGCCCACAGGAAGCCTTGCTCTGCGCGAAAGCGAAGCGTCAGCGACAAAGCGAGTAGCCTGGAACGGAAATCATCTTCATTTGACTTAGTAGTATTCACAAAGAGTCCCTTGACTATTTAATTTTTCAACACTATGAGCGTCAAATACAACCTTTTGTATTTGGCGCTTATTTTGTGATAGCTTAAAGGGAGCAACAGTAATGAAGGAGCGAATATATTGAAGATTTATACATACAAACAACCAGCGGCGATTGAATCAACAGAATCAGTAGCAATATTGAATGAAGCGGGGAAAGTGTCGTCTACTGTTCAACGTGTTTATTCGAATAAATTGAAAAAGGCATTTGACCGCACAATGGATTATCGCTATTTTGTACGCTTTGATGCCAGTGATATCGCTGGTCAGCCTCTTTTTACATGCAAAAAGGTGTCCCGTCGTGGGCGCGTGCATTTTCAAGGAAAGGATTTCGTCACAGGCAAAGAGTATATGATTGCCTATGATGGCTGGCAAATAATGCTTCCTGATTTAATCATTACAGATGGCACCCAAAAAATTAAGCTCAACAAAGAGATGGAAGACTGGTCTGTATTTTCTGTTGAAGATCAACCGATTGCACGCTGGCAGGCAATCTTTTGTGAGACTCATTTTGAGATAACCCTACAAATTGAAGACAACAGTCCAATACAGCATGAAGCTTTTTTTAGTGCAATTGGACAAGCTGTGTTGTTTGTAGGAGCGTAAATGTGGTAGATGTCGATAAATTTGAAAAAGTGTCCGATAGAATGAAATAGTTGGGCGATAAATCTAAATTATAGGGCGATAAACTGAAACGATAAAGCTTTGTGATATAAAACAAATTTAAAGAGCATGTTTTAATCATTCTAAACATGCTCTTTATAAACAACGAGTGGGTTCTCAAGTCATTTCGATTTGAAGCGTCAATAGCTGCTCCAATTTATCTTTTAATGGCGGTTGTGCCTTTAGGGACTGTTTTCAATTAAATATCCATCATCTCATTCGTTAGTTTCTTACGACTAATCCAGTAACCTTGCAATGTAAAAACAATGAGTGTCGTGCCTAAAAAGACGATACTCGTCAATCCTAATGTAAAGAAGTCATAATACTTAGGCGACTTGTCATCAATTGTATTAATCAATTTCGTTACTAAGAGTCCAAGAAATGTGCCAACAGCCAGTCCATACAATACAAAGGACAACACTTGCGTTAAAATGAGCTTGATTACCCCACCTGGTGAAAGACCAATAAGCCGTTGGATTGCAAAATCGCCTCGTTTTGAGTAAATGGAGTGAAGTAGTGTTTGCAAAACCCCGAGACAAGTAGCGACAATTAAAATAATAAAGACTCCAACAAAAAGGCTCCAACGCTGGAAGAACATTTCATCGTTTTGCTTGATAATTGTCTCTTTATCAGTAATTTTTAAAGCTGGCCAACGCTCTTGTAAGAATGAAAGCTCAGCTAATGCCTGTTCTGTATCATCCGTTTCCACCATAATGTCTTTAATATATGTTTTACCAATGCTGGTCGTATTAATATTTGAAAGGAAAGATGACCAATCAACCATTAAATCGGAAGTATTATTTGGAGCATCTACAATTTCAATGATTTTTAATTCGCCTATAGAGACATTTTTCTGTAATGCAAGATCATAAGCACTTGTTTTTAAATGATCCCCAACTGCTAATTTATATTTTTGTGCATAACTTTTTGTAATAATAAGTCCATCTTCTAAATCAGCTTCAATAGCATTTAGCTTATTTTTTTGAACATATTTTTGAACATCTATCGCAATAATATCAGAGGATTCAAAGAAATCATCAATATATAAGTCGATAGTAGCATAATTACTTTGTGCATAGGCATAAGACACGCTCGGCAATGCTTCGATTTCTTCTATTAATGCTTGTGTAATGGTAGGGGCATTTAATTCATTTTCAATTTTAATTGATGTTTCATATTGAAAGTTTATATTTCCATATGAGCTTTGCTGAATCGTTTTAAATAATGAACTACCGAATGTTAAAATAACCATTAACCCGATAATACTAAGTAAAATTGGCATATTTTTTCGTACCTGTGGCATAAGCTGCTGACACGCTAAGTATGCCTCTTTGCCAAAAATAGTACGAATGGGCTTCAATGAAATTTTAAATAGTGCAGTAAAGAGATATGGCATCATGTAGAGTAAAACTCCACTAACAAGTAATGTGCCAATTATTATCTTAAGAGCACCTTCTCCAGTACTCTTTCCAACTAGATGGGCATTCGAAAATAAGTACAAGACTGCGATTGCAACAACAATTACAACAATTGTTTTCCACCTTGCCCAACGTAAACTTAAATTTTCATTCTCTGTTGCAATTTGTAAAGGTAATAGACTAGAGCTTTTATGAACTTGCCACTGTGTGATTAGTTGTAGTAATAAAAAACTTGCAATAGCAATCACAAAAACAAAAATAATAGGAAAATCAGTTTTTGCTTCTGGTAATTTCATTAAGCTAACGAGTTGTGGTAGCCAACTCTTTATCACCAATAAACTGACCACTGTCCCCAGCAAAACACCGAAGCTAATGATGATCGATAATTGCAATTGTACAATGCGTCCTACTTGCTTTGTGGAGGCACCAAGTGCACGTAATACTATTAGCTGTTCTTTAATTTTGTAGAATAATAGCTGGAATGTTGATAGTAGTAAGACACTTGAAATAAGTAAGATAAAGAATGACAACACAATCATAAAAATCATTAATGCTTGTAAATTTTTCTTAATTTCATCAATGTCACTCACGATATCGACACGTAATGTTTCATCAAGCTGTTTTAAGTTTATACCAACGGAGGTTGCCATATTATCTTCCGTTTTAAGGAGGGCAAACATTCCGGCAGTTTGTTTATCACTAAATTCTAACCATGTTTTCAACACATTATTTTGTATAAGGATAAAATTAGGACTATCTGTGCCTTTTAGTGGTGGAAGGATTTCTTGTATTGTAAAGTTGCTTGTATCTATTTCAATAGAATCTCCAACTGTTTTACTGAAAGTGATGTTTAGCGTATCGCCAACCTTTTTTTGGAAGATGCGTGCCAAATTTTCAGTAATCACAACATCATTCGGGCCAAGATTGACATTAAAATGGTAGCGGCTTTTCACTAAGTCATCATTTTCAACACCAACTGTATAAAATGATGTGTTTTTTTCATTTTCAACATTTGTTTGAGCTAATGACACACTAGAAACATTTGTAACACCAGGTATTGCCTCGAAATTTTCGATTTGCTGTGAAGTTAGCAGCATATTTTGATCAGAATTATAACCGACCATTATATCCATTTCGCCAAATAGTGCTTGTATATTTTCTTTCATTTGACTATTGGCATTCCATATATAAACACTCATTGTCATCACAAGACAAATAGAAATCGTGATAATACTAATACTCGTTAATACATTTGACCAAGCTGCACGAAATAGCTTCACGGCAATGCTACGCATCGTAAACATTAAAGATCACCCCTAGTAATTAGCTTGAACTTCGCTAAAATACAATCCAAATCCTCTGCCGTTTGCTGATTCTGATAGGAATCTACAATGGCCCCATCATGGAAGAATAATACACGATTCGCATAGGTTGCAACATAAGGATCATGTGTGACGAGTAAAATTGTTTGATTCATATTTTTTTGTAAATTCACTAAAAGCTCTAAAATTTCATCCGTCGTATTCACATCTAGCGCACCAGTCGGTTCATCTGCCAACAGGATAGGAGGATTTGCAATAACGGCGCGGGCTATAGCGACTCGTTGCTTTTGCCCACCTGACAGCTCACTTGGTCGATGCTTTGCCCACGCGGCAATATTAAGCTTTTCCATCATGTGCTGTACGCGCACTTTTATGTCTTTACTCGGTACATCATTGAGGATAAGGGGAAGCGCTATATTATCTTCCACAGATAAATCTTTTAATAGATGAAAGGATTGAAAAATAAAGCCGATATTTTCTTTACGGAATTTTGATGCATTTGGCTCCTGATAAATATCATGTGCTTCTTCGCCAAATAAAAATAGTGCGCCTTCAGTTGGTTCGTCAATGGCGCTAATCATGTTTAGTAATGTACTTTTACCAGAACCACTTGTCCCCATAATAGCCACCATTTCGCCTTGGTAAATGGTACAATGAATATTTTTCAATGCTTGTACTGTATGATGCTTTTGTCGAAAGACTTTGGACATACCTTCAAGACGTAGCACCTCTGTTAATCGTCCATTAGGTATTGGAATCGTATTAATGACCTCTTTCAACGGATTGAACCCATTCATCTATATATGCCCCCTTTAATTGTTGTCGTAAAGCCTGTAAGCCACGTCGGATATTTGTTTTCACAGTGCCTTCAGGATATTGTAAAATTGTAGAAATATCCTTTACTGAGTAGTCCTGATAAAAACGGAGTAGCAGAACGGTTTTATATTTTTCCTCAAGCTTACAGAGAGAATGCCAAAGATCTAGCTCCTCTTCGATATATGTATGTGTTGTACTAGTAAAATCCTCTAAAGTATGTGGTTCGACAAGCTGTACCGTATTTTTCTTTGCTATATAGGTTTTACAAACATTAATAATAATGCGCGTTAGCCAGGTTGAAAAATAGTGTGGCTCCTTTAACTGAGGTAGTCCCTCATAGGCACGAATGATTGTTTGCTGGAAAACCTCTACGGCGTCATTTTCATTTTGTACATAGACATAAGCCATGCGATAAAGTTTATGCTGCTCCTGTTCAATCAGCTGATAAAATGCCTGCTCATCTCCGTTTTGAGCTAACTCTACTAGTGAAACTTGCTGTGTAGTAATGAAAATCGCCTCCTTCTACCCATTAGACTTCGCGAACGCCCAATTCGATTCAATTTTTTTGAAAAAGAGTAAATTTGATAATACTGTCCAATTTATGGTGATAAATCAATTTACTGCTATAATGTTATTAGTAGTATAAATCGATTTGAAAATGGAGGATAGTCTTGACGATGATGAAAAATTATTATTAACAGCTATTTAAAGAATGATCCATAAAAAGTGAATGAACTTAATAAAGGGCGATTGTAGGTTGTTTGTCTTGAAGAAGACGAGAATAATTACTATCTATGTCAAATATAGATTTACAAAAGAAGATATAGAATACAAGGATAGCAGATTGATTTTTTCGAAAGAGGAACAGCCTATCATTTAACGATAGAGCCCCAAAGAAAAAAGAGGAAATTATCGTGTAATAGATACTTAACTTTTTCAAGCAACGACTAAACTTGAAAAGGACAATCTATCTAATTAGGTCTGATAATTAAGGAGGAGTAAGTCATGAAGAAAAAGCCTATTTATGTAGAGGTGGATATACTTGCACCTATTGAGGAGGCATGGACCTACACACAAAATCCGAAGCTTCATGAGCAGTGGGATCTACGTTTTACCTCCATTACATACATTGAGAAAAAATCTGCTGAAGAGCCCCAGCAATTTACCTATGAAACAAAGGTAATGCCAGGTGTGGTGGTGCGTGGCTGGGGTGAAAGTAAGGGAGAGCACCAGAAAAAAGATGGTACTAAAACATCTTCATTGCATTTTGGGACACCACAAAAAATATCTCCTATTGCAGAGGGAAAGGGCTATTGGCAGTATATCCCTCATGAAAAAGGGCTGACATTTTTAACACAGTATGATTATGATGTTCGCTATAGAAAATTAGGGAAGTTATTGGACGCTATGTTTCGTCCGATGATGGGCTGGGCAACAGCACTAAGCTTTGATGTTTTAAAGAGATGGCTTGAAAAGGGAGAAAATCCTGCTTCCCAGTATCGACGTTTCTTTTTAACGACCTTAATAAGCATCCTCTTTTGCTTTGTATGGTTATATCACGGGTTTGTTCCCAAAATCATTGTGCAGCATCCGACAGAGGTCATGCTGGTGGAGAAAATACTAGAGAGAGATTTACATCAACCAGGCGAATCTGAGTTGGAGCCGAGCAAAATTGGGGTAGAGCTGAGTGAAACTAAGTTGGAGCCGAGCGAAACTGGGTTGAAGTCGAGCAAAACTGTGGTGAAGCCGAGCGAATCTAAGTTGGGGTTGAGCGAAACTGAGTTGGGGCCGAGCGAAACTAAGTTGGAGCCGAGCGAATCTGAGTTGGGGCCGAGCGAAACTGTGGTGAAGCCGAGCAAATCCGGGAACAAGCTGAGCGAACCAAATGAGGAATCAAGCAAAATCGAGATGAATTTGAGTAAAACAACGGCAAAGCCATCCATAGAAGTAGTTTCTTCTGGTAATGCTAACAAAATCGTCATCGGGATTGGTATAGCAGAGGTTTTGCTCGCGCTTTGTTGGCTGTTGTCACGAAGAAAGCGCATTTTGTTTGGGGCGCAAATTATCCTCTTTCCACTTTTAACAATAGGGACCTTGCTTACGGAAATGACGCTAGCCGCTGCTCCCTTTAATCCAGTGACTTTTAATCTAGCGTTATGGGTATTGTCCATAGTCGGTTTAATAATTAGTAAAGATATGCCAAGTGCCAGAAGCTGCATACTGAAGCGAGAGGAGACAACATGACCATTTATCAAACCATTTTAGGTGAGGATTTTACAAAATTGCATCCAAAACTTCAAGAGCGCTATACATTGCCAGTAGATCAACCATTTTATGCGACAGGAGTTATGCATAAAATTGAATCGGGAGCAAAGTGGCTGCGTCCCTTTTATTCCTTGGCGACTAAAACAAAATTTCTGTTCCCTGAGTCAGGTGAGAATATCCCTTTTTCGATTAGTAATACTTGTCGAACATTGCCAAGTGGTGAGCTTGAAGTTATATGGGAACGCGCCTTCCACTTTCCCAAAAGACCAAGATATTTTAATGCAAGAATGACAGTAGATTTAGTTAATAAAATAGTAAAGGATTATTTAGGTGAACCAGCTCTTTTTTATTCTGATTTGCACTTTGCTGTGACACGGGAAGGGAGATTGCTCATCCGTTCAGGTCTTCAACGTCTGGTTTTGTCCAAAATAGAATGTGCGCTTCCAAGATTTTTGGAGGGTCATGTTGTGGTGGAGGAAGGTTTTGATGATAAAAGAAATGTGTTTACGATTCATGTGTCCATCCATAATCCATTGATAGGGAGGCTGATGATGTATGCTGGTGAATTTACGCAACAATCTAGGTAACCCTGTTATACTATTCGGATTTATACTGGCAGCTATTTGTTTTGGCTTTAGCGAGCAGCCTACCTTTTTGCTGTTACTTACCATTGCACAGCTAATTTTTATACCTGCAATGATAAAAATGGTGGTGGACCTTCCTAGAGGCGGCGATGTAGTCATTGCTGCAATGATGGTTGCAGTTACAATGCTTCACTGGTGGACAGAAGGATGGATAGCTATTGTTCTAGCTCTTATCTATGTTATCTATACAGTGTTTATAGCAATCCAAGGGGTAAAGCGTTTTTTACAACGTGGCTTTACAAATATAGAGGAAATTTCGATTGATATTGGACTTATGTACTTATTTATTGGGGGACTATGGTTTTTTGCTTTTATAGCAAAAATCAATACAGGTTTCTCCCCATTAATTACATGGTTGACAGCCATCCATTTTCATTACTCAGCCTGCCTATTAGCGATTTCAATTGGTCTTTTTGGACGTATTCATCAAAGCAGATTATTCAATTGGATTTTTGTCGTTTTATGGAGTGGACCGTTTCTTGTTGCTCTAGGCATTACGTTCTCTAAAATACTAGAGGTTTTTTCTGTGGGATTATACATCATAGCTATTTACAGCTTATTTATACTTGTGCTAAAAACTAAGCTTACTGCAATTCAAGGTTTACTATTACGTATATCCTATGGTTCTTTATGTATCACAATTTTATGGTCAATCTTGTATGCATTAGGTAATTTGCTTGGGCATTATTCTGTTGGGATACCAGAAATGCTAAAATTTCATGGTGTTATCAATGGTGTATTCTTTGGGGCGGTAGGTGTATTAGCGTGGGCTATCGCTGTTCCTAAAACCAATCATCAACCTGTACAATTTCCAGTTAGTCAAATTCGCGGGAAACTACGTCAGCAAAATGATCCTCATCCAGGATTAGTGGATGTACTTCATGATTTTGTTAATACAACAGCATTACCTCCTGCAATCCCGCATTTTTATGAGCAAACAGAACAGTATCGTTTAAAGGCATCTGTCAAATGGAGAGCCTGGTTTAAACCATTTGCTTTGATTTATCAAGGCTTTAGTCGTTACATACAACAGTTAAATTTACCCTTATCTAGTCAGCAAATAGAGATGACAGGGAGGATTGTAAAAGTAGACGAACAGCAAGATGGACGTCCTGCTCCACGTGCCTGGATTCGAGCAATCGGCAAACAAACAATCTTTGTAGCCATTTATTCAAAGCATACTACAAACCAAACAACTTATATGAATATTGCACTGCCATTACCATTTTCAACGATGATAGGGGTATTGTATTTATATGAGGAGAATGGACGTTTACACTTGACTAGTGCTCATAATGGGGAAGCAGGCATTTATTTAGCCATCCATCAATTTTTATTTCAATTACCTTTACATGAACATTTTATGATAACTGAAAAAGATGAAACACTAACAGCTGTTCATAAAATGCGCATTTTTGGCTTACCTTTTTTACAAATTGATTATCAAATCGAGAAAAAATAACAGGAGCAGCCAATATATTTACGGCTGTTCTTTTTAGTTCAAAAATACCGGTTATAAAAAATCAATAGTTCATTTGGGTTTGTAAAATGAAATCAAAATATGCTGAAAATTACTTAAAAATTGCCTAGTTATTTCTTTAAATATAGAAAAAATTATTAAATCAACCTTGTTTATTTTAATAATGATAGATTACTAATAGTAATAACGAAGGTCCTCATTCAAAAAATAAGGAGAATTTAAACATGAAATTTAAGTCAATTAGTAAAAGAATTGTTTTTTCCTTTAGTATTGTAGTAGTAATTGTGATTTTGTACATAGGATACAATTTCTATTCGGTTAATCAGAGCAATAGTGCAACAGAGCAAATTATTGAAGAGGACTTACAACTTTTAATTGCAGACTATGAACTCGCTTCAACGATTAGCCTAAGAATTGCGGCGGCGAGAGGTTATGTGCTTTCGGGTGATGAAAAATATAAGCATATTTTTGATGATAATGTTGAACGTGCATTAAAAAATGAAAAAATTCGTTTAGCACTATCAGAATCAACAGAATTTAACAAATTTGCGACAATGGCCAAGGAATGGAGTAGCTATGTTGAGAAAAATGTCTTTGATGTTTATGATCAGGGCAATATCGAAAAGGCGACTAAAAATTTAGCCACTATGGACACAAAGGCTACTGAAATAAGAGAAGGCTATGAAGGCTTAGCAGAAAATCGTAAGCAATCCATAAATACTGTAGGTACAGACATTATTACTGCTGGGGATAATAAGCAGATTACCAGTATTATCGTTGGAATCATCCTTGTTGTTGTGTCAATTGGAATTGCCTTAATGAGTGCGCGCGTCATTTCAAGACCTATTATTACAGTGACGAATCGTATGCAACGTATTACAGATGGCGATTTAAGTGAGCCTGCATTGATAGTGAAATCAAGTGATGAAGTAGGGCAACTAACAGAAGCGACCAATACAATGTCTGATATTTTGAATCGTTTTTTAGCACATATTCAACGAGTATCAAACGATGTAGCTGCACATAGTGAGGAGCTTATGCAATCAGCAACAGAGGTCAAGACAGGTACAGCACAAATTGTCGATACAGTCACTGAAATTGCAAACGGTACAGAATTGCAGGCAAGCAATGCATCAGATGTAGCCGCGAATATGATGGAATTTAATACGAAGATGACAGATGTCAATAATAGCAGCAAGTTTGTTTATCAGTATTCACAGGATGTCATGGCATTAACGAAAGAGGGCAAGAACTTAATGAACACATCTACGGAGCAGATGACCACTATCCATTTTATTGTGAAAGATGCTGTTCAAAAGGTGGATGGTTTAAGTAAACAAACACAGAATATATCTAAAATCGTTGCAGTCATACAGGAAATAGCTGCACAGACGAACTTATTAGCGCTTAATGCAGCGATTGAAGCCGCACGAGCAGGTGAGCATGGGAAAGGGTTTGCGGTCGTTGCTGATGAGGTACGTAAGCTTGCTGAACAAGTGGCCGTTTCGGTTGACGATATTACAGAAATTGTGCAAAAGGTTCAATTAGACGCTAAAACAGTTACTTCTTCACTGGAGAATGGCTATAGCGAGGTTGAAAAAGGAACAACACAAATTGCTTCAACGAATGAAACATTTAATCAAATTAATGAGGCAGTTTCCTCAATGTCTGTCAACATAGACAGCATGTCCACGAAGCTAGAAGAGGTAGTTCAAAATACAGCTAGTATTCATAAATCAGTGGATGAAATTGCCGCTGTATCGGAACAATCTGCTGCAGGGATACAAGAAACATCTGCCACAATCGAACAGGCAGCTAGCTCCATGGATGAAATTCAAAATAGTTCAGCTAATTTAGCGGAGATGGCAGAAAATTTAAATAGAATCATTCAAAAATTTAAATTATAAAATTAGTATTAAATCTATCGGAATTTCATACTTTCATCACAATTAGCTTGTATACTAATGCATTGGAAGGTGGAATCATTGTGAGAAAATATTTACTATTAATACTAATGAGCATTTTGTTCATGGCTCCAGTAGCCTATGCCCATACTATGGATAAAAGTACGCTCTATGCAGATGTTTCAGAAACTGCTCCAACGATACAGGAAATCATGGTGCTTCATAGCATTGGATTACTTGGCTATAATGGAAAAGATATGAATTTAAATCCAACAGAAAATTTATCACGAAAACATTTTGCGGGCTGGGTAGGCGGTTTCTTTGGTCTTGAAGGCGCTACAGTTGATGAGCTAGCACAAGCAGCCAAAAATGAGGACTACGTGTCTTCGTTGGAGGGTGACATTACGTATAAAGAAATAAATACAGCCTTATTTCATCATAAACTAGAGCTGGAAAAACCAGATGCGACTTTAACGAAAGAAGAATATATTTCTTTTCTAACAGATCAACTTGATGTTGATATGGGTGGACACTCCTTAATTCAAATGGGAGGCTTTTCAGAAGGACCAACTGGAACAATTGAAGATGTCGTAACAGGTGACGAGACTGGAGTGGTCATCAACGGCACAACCTACATGCTTTCAGGGCACCCACGTATTTTCTCAGATTCAACAGACGCTAAAAGCTGGGTAGGACAAACAGTAGAAAAATCGATTTTCACTACAGGTGACAGTCATCAACATAGTCATGACCAAAGCGGCGATCATCATGAAGGACAGTCTGCGGACACACCTACCCTTCAATACATTCAAATAAGTTCGCCCGCACAAGCTACGAGTAAGACACAGGTACAATCAGAAAACGCTACACCCATAGATCAACAGCAATCTACAAAAGAGTCAAATGAAACTTCATCAAACACTGTATGGATTGCAGCCTTACTTGTACTAGTAGCTGTCATAATGGGCTTTCTATTTGTAAAACGTAAAAAATAATAATCGGACTAAACCAGCAACACCGAAATAATCGGTTATTGCTGGTTTTATTTTTTCAACAGATGTACTGGAATGTAAAAGAGAAATATAAGTTGATTTATTATTAGGTTATAAGATAGGAATTTGGGGTTTTAGTATAGATTTTATTCAATATTCCTGATGGATTGTTTATATAAATTGTTTGTTAAGGTATTTAAAATATTGTTATCTATAATTTCCGACGATAAAGCGAATCTATAGAATCACGTAAGATATTTTCGTCTTGTTCTGATTATTCTAAAGCATTAAACATTTTTTATACTTCGTCACTAGAATCAATACAATTCAAGGAAGAGGAGTGGTTATAAGCCCCCTTACTCTTAAGCGATTGATTTTAGGTTTTGTAACGGATTTTAATAGGTGATGTTGTTTGTATTGTAGTTTATATGGTGGTATACCCCTTTATGACTTGTTTCGGTAGTTCACCCACTGCAGGAAAAAACATAATTATTACAGAAATAAAACAATAGATAATAATAACAAATAGGATGAAATTAATTAGAGTAGTATTTGAAGATTTACACTTAATGTAAAGGGGTTAATTTGTGTAAACAAGGTACCGAATGTATTCGAGAATACAAATTCACAAGAGTAACGACTCCATTAACATTAGTAATTATTTTATATAAAATGGCTTTAACTTTCATGAAAATGCCATTGACATCTATATACAATTTATTACAATAAAATTGATATATTTAAAACATTTAAATGAATGGATGAAAACTATATGTATATTATCAATGATAAAAACTACTCAAAATCACTAGAATGGGAATCAAAAGTTTTAGCAATGCCTAATATTCCACGAGGTAAAGGTTACCCCACTTCACTAAAAACTATTTTAAACGCTTTAAAAGAACAAGAACCATATGAATCTATCATTAATATCGAAGGGAGTGAACGTAAGGATAGTCTAGATGAAATGTGTATAAGACTACGGCCACTCAGTATTGTTAGAGGTAGCGCCAAAACAAAATGGATAATATCCAATGACGCTTTACAATGGCTAGAAACAGAAGACACTTTATATTTGGCTACTATCCTTAATACAAATATTAAATTTTTCTCGGAGATTCTACATATTCTTTCTCAAGAAAAATGTCAGATACAGAAAATATTGAAATCAGCAGTAAATGAATACGGAATTCCCTGGAAGACTAAACAAGAAACCATAGCAAGATTAAATTGGTTAAAAGATTTAAGTTTGATTGAGTATGAAGACTACAGTTACAACTATCTAATCACTGAATTAGGACAAGAATTTTTAAAAAAAGTGGGCTATATAGATTATAAAAGCATCAAAAAAGGAATGGATCAAACTTTAAATGAGTCAAATATTCAAATGTCAGATTGGGCTATGGAATTATGTAAAATAACTGAAAATAATGAAAGAAAAGATGGAATTGGTTATTTTCCAGGTAGTGTTAATAATATGCATGAAACGCTTATGGAGTATTTAAAATTAATGGATGAACCAACTAAAATGAAAGATATCATCGAATATTCAAAAGCAAAATACGGAATAAAAGATAGCTCTGTAAGAGGTTTTATCACTCCATTGAAAAATCTCGGGTTTGTTGAACAAATATCAAAAACCGATTTTCAAATCACAGATGCAGCCAAAAGACTAACGACCGAACATTTGGAATTGGATTTTGCTTGCTGTATTCATAATAAATATAAATTTGTTTTTGAAATACTGGTGGAAATTGGTCATAAAAAGTTAAGAGTAAAAGAATTACGAGATATTGGTAGAAATTCTTATAATTTTATTTATAAAGATGCTTCAGAAATCCACAAAAGGTTACATATATTAAAAAATGCCAAACTAATTCAAGAAACAGGACCTGACTCCTATGGATTAACTAATCGAGGAAAAAACTTTTGCGAGATTATCAAAGGTTATCTTCCGATGAAAACGACTCAAAATGAACAAGTTGAAATCTTAATAATGGAAAATGAAAATTCCAGTTCTTTGAATAAAATCTTATATGAAATAAAAGATGCTTCTCAAGATTCTACAAATCCGAATCGCTTTGAAGAAGCTTTAAAGCTCGGATTTAGCATATTAGGATTTAAAGCTGACCGGATTGGTGGAGCTGGAAAAACAGATGTACTCCTTCACGCATCAACAGCGCCAAAATTTACTTATTCTATAACTGTAGATGCAAAATCAACGTATTACAACGAAGTTCCGGAGTCCTCAGTTGACTTTATCACAATAAACGAACACAAAAAAAAGCACAAAGCAGACTTTGCTGCGGTTATCGGTATAAACTTCGGTGAAAAATCGCGATTAATCAAAAGAGCAGATGAACATAATGTGCTTTTAATCGATGTAAACTCATTATCTAAAATGATTAACTTACATTCTAAAGTACCTTTAAATGCTGATTCTTACAAAAAAATATTTAATCAAACCGGTTTAGTAAATATACAAGTGCTTGAAGAGGATCGTAATAAAATAGAAAGAGAAGGTCTATTAATGCAATCAATTATCGATTGTCTGTCAGAACAAAGCAACGACCCATATACAAAAGGGATGATAAGTGCGCGAGAAATTTATTTTATGTTGAAAAAAGATAAACGATTTGAAGATTCTCCAGGTATAGACGAAATAAAATTGATGCTAGAACTACTTTCTTCTCCTTTGATTGGTTGTGTGGGTAAAGAAAAAGAAGAGTATTATGCTCTAGGCTCATCCAGTGATGCTTCACAAAAATTTCAATTTTATTTTAAGGCATGCGCTGATAATAAAACACTCTAATAAAGAAATTGAAAAAACTAATTTTAGCTATCTTATTGAAACAGGCTTATTCAAAAAGAAGAAGTTCGTTAGATTTACTCAAAACAAATTATTAATAATGATACCTACCTGCTACCAATGTGTTGCCACAACACACACATACCACATATGGAGAGTATGGATTAAATACTTATGCCCAAGTCCTTTTAAGAGTTTCTGCGGTTAATCTATACATGAAGAGTACAAATTGAACCCCATCTTCTCCACCTAAAGAATTAACATCGCGGTTTTAACCACCATATAGCTTTAGCACTCTCAAAATTATTAGCAATCACCTGCCTCATAAGAATTACTTCTAAATTATTTGTACAAATTTGAATAATAGGAAGTTCAATGGGTATATAAATATAATAAAACGCAAGTACGATAATGAGTGGCTTGATTGCGGCAGAGGAGTGTGGAGATGGCGACGCTTGTTGTAAAGAGAAGTATTATGCATCGTTACCAGCGTATTGAGGATGCGATTCGAGATGCTGAACCAGGGGATTTTATTGAAATTCGAGATGGGGTTTATGAAGAGAGCTTTGAAATTTCCAAAAGGCTGACCCTTTATGGAGTTGGAAATGTGACGATTAAAGGTGGTGTATTTATCCGCTATAATACACATGCCCATATGCGGAATTTACGCTTTACACAAGGGCAGGGGATTTATGTTAAAGGGGATTTACAGCTGGAAAACTGTGTGATTGAACAGCAATTGGTACAAACACAGGTGACTGTTAGCTTTGGAAGTCTAATGATGAAAAATGTTGATATTCTAGCTAGTCCAAATAATCATTATGGTTTGCATATTGATAATGGCTCAAGTGTTATTCTTATGGATACTACAATCCAGCACCATACAAAGGCTCAAATTATGGTGCAGAATAGTGAAATTGAATTAACCCATTGTATGCTATTGGAAGGAAAAACAAATGGTATTTTTGCGATTCGCAATGTAAAAATAGATATTGTGGACTGTGAAATTCATGGTCATCAGCAAACACAAATTGTTGCAGCTGCTAGTAGCATGACGATGAGAAATACACTTATTCATCAGGGGCAAGATTTAGGGATTCAGCTGCTCGATCAATCGACATTAACGATGGATGGCTGTGAAATAAAGCGGCATCTGGATACAAATTTGGTTGTTCATAGCAGTGAGGTCTGGCTTACGGATTCTATCTTTTCTGATGGACAGGGGCATGGCATTTATATTGCTGAACAGTCTAACGCAAAACTGTATGATTGCAAGGTTCAAGAACATTATAAGTCACAGCTGATCATTGAAAACAGTAAGGTAGAGATTTGTAAATGCAGTGTGATGAAGGGACAGATGACAGGGGTTACAATTGTAAATGAAGCAAATGTATCTATGTCAGAATGTTTAATTCAGGATCATCAGCAATTCCATTTCATCGTCGATGCTAGTTACCTAAAGCTCAATCAATCTGTCCTTCAATATGGGCAGGCAGGCGGTATTTTTGGGAATGATCACGCAAAAATAATGCTTCACCATACGACTATTCGGGAGCTTGAGGGACATCATCTTTATATTAATAATGCTCGTTTATTTGCAGATAAATGTACATTTGAAGCCATTATCGGTCACACTATCACGTGTATCAAGGCTATTTTTGAGATTGCTAATAGTGCATTTAAAAACAACGGTAAGCAAAGTCCCTATGCACTTATTTGGTCAGATAAGTCGATGGGGCGTATTAAGCATTGTTCGATTGATGAAATGGATTGTGCTTTTTTAGCGTTGTCTAATCAATCAATGTTGGAGATGGAGAATATTGATCTGACGGCTGTAAAGATACCAGCTATCGTGCAAGAGAAGAGTCAATTATTTATTCAAGGGGCGACTGGTGGAACCAAGTGGAAGAGTGATGCCACATCTAAAATCATTGCTATATCTGCAGATGTTAACGATAAAATGAAACAAACGGTGAACCAAATCAATCAAGCAGAATCAATAAATTTGCACAGTCTTAATGAAAAGCTGCATATACCGATTGATGTATTGCAACAAGTAACTTTAATTCTTCAGAACAATAATATTAAAAAAACAATGTAAAAACCGAATAAATGAGTAGGATAAGTAGTTTCACTAATGTTGAAATTACTTTTTTTATGACAGGAACAAAGTAGTAAAAATACAGGGGAGAATTGAAAATGCCTGCTTGGTTTTGACTAGTAAAAAAGAGGGTAAAATTAAGTTCCTTTACTGTCATTAAAAAACGTTGGCAGCTTGCTAAAAAATCGGAGTGAAAAGATTGATCAAATAGATTTGCAATAGGAAAATTGTAAACGGTTTCTTATTTGTTCAATTGACGAAAATTCACAAAATTCGACAAAAAGGTATATTATTTTTATAATTAATAGTGTAAGAGAATTAATCGAGGAAAAGAATTATTATAATTCCTAAAAAGAAAGTTATTTTTAAAAATAATAATATTTTTTGAAGAAAGTAATAATATTATTAAGAAAATGTAGATTTTGGATTGATTAATTTCCATGTTTTAGCCTATAATTAGTAAAAACGGTTCATTAAACATTGTATTTACAAAGATAATAATGATTTTGGAATAATAAATTTATGCGTAAATTAGGGGTGAAAGAGCATGTTTGGGCTTTCGAAAGAAGAAATTATGTTAATGCTAGAGAAGGCGGAGTTAGAGGAGAATCAAAAAAGTGCAATTGCTGAAATTCTACAGCTTAACAATATGCGAATTGAGCAACAACTAGCATTTATTATCCATCTAGTTATAGATGAGCGTGAACGAAATATTTCAAACAATACATATCTAAATTAAAAAATGTCGAAGGAACAGGAAATTTGACTTCGGAGTGATTGATTGATTGAAATCCAACATATTTGAAAGTAAATAGCATTTCAACAAATGGGGCTTTCTTTTAAGTCCCTTTTTTATTTTAGGTTGAAGTCCTTTTTTCAGACAGCCAGAGTTACTATTAATGAGGTATGTTTAATGCCAACTATGTTTAATATAGCCTGCTGAAATGGTAAATAATGAAACTAATTAATTTATTAAAACGTAAAGATAGTAAGCGCTTTAAAACGATTGGGGGATAGAACTTGAAAAAAGCCTTACTGATACTGGATATTCAAAACGATTACATGAGTGATCAAGCCAGACTGCCTATAGCAAAGCAGCAAATGGAGTCTACCATAAATCGCATTAATATTCTCATTCATAAAGTGCAAGAGCAACAGATTTCTATTATCTATATTAGAAATGAGTTTAAGCGAACACAAATACTGTCAAACCTTTTCCGAAAATTTACTGCTTTAAAAGGAACGAAAGGGGCTGAATTTGATGAACGATTAGTCTTGGTGGAGGGAAATATTTTTCAAAAAATAAAGCGGATGCATTTAGTAATCCAGACTTAGCAACGTACCTCTCTAAACAACATATTAACGAATTAATCGTTTTGGGTGTGTTTGTTGAAGGCTGTGTCAGCGCAACGGTTAATGGGGCATTAACAAGGAACTTTAAGGTGGTTGTTGTAGATGATGCAGTGGGAGGAGCCACGGATAAAAGCAAGGCGACAGCCTTAATGAAGTTAGCGAGAAAAGACGTGTTAATCTGTACATCACAACAGATTATAGAGAGAGGAAGTTGAAATTGACACTTTTACAACGCTTGATTGAGCAAGCTAAGAAGCCAAATGGATTTGTGGGGTCAGCGATGTTACGTATAATGAATTTTGCGCATAGTGGTATGAATACATGGCTGATTAAGCATGGTGATGTATATGATGGCGATACTGTGTTAGATATTGGCTGTGGAGGTGGAAAAACACTTCAAACTTTATCGAATATTAATCCAAGTGGTAAAGTCTACGGTATAGATTTTTCTGAGCAGGCTGTCAGGGACTCCATAAAAACAAATAAAATGGATGTGGCAAATGGTAAGGTCATTGTTAAGCAAGCAAGTGTTTCAAATATTCCATATCCAGATCAGTTTTTCGATACGATTACAGCTTTCCAAACACATTATTTTTGGCCAGATTTAGCAAATGACGTGAAGGAAGTCTTTAGAGTATTAAAGCATGGTGGAAAATTTATTATTATATCAGAGCTCTATAAAATTAATTATCATATGAAGGCCTATAAAACAAAATCAGAAATTGAGCAGCTATACGAAAGTATAGGGTTTCAAAGGATTCAAATTATCGAAAATGCGCGCAAAGGATGCCTTTGTATAATAGGCATAAAATGATACATAGAAAAATGGGGGGACTATAAATGAAAAGATGTGAATGGGTAAAGCTAGAGGAGCCTCTATACGTAGAGTACCATGACAAGGAATGGGGGGTTCCCGTCTATGATGATCAGCATTTATTCGAGATGCTATGTTTAGAAGGGGCACAGGCTGGGCTTAGCTGGTGGACCATTCTCCAAAAAAGAAAGGGATATCGAGCTGCTTTTGACCAATTCGATGCTTCAAAAATCATTCTCTATACCGAGGACAAGCTAGAGGAGCTCCGTCAGGATACTCGTATTGTCCGTAATAAACTAAAAATTGCGAGTGTTGTTTCAAATGCACAAGCATTTCTAAAAATACAGGAAAAATACGGCTCATTTTCTCATTATATTTGGGGCTTTGTAGATCACCAGCCAATTGTAAATGAGTGGTCATCTATCGCTGAAGTACCTGTCACGACAGAGATTAGTGATCGAATGAGTAAGCAATTGAAAAAGGATGGCTTTAAATTTGTTGGTAGTACGATTTGTTACTCCTATATGCAGGCAATAGGGATGGTCAATGATCATGTAACAGATTGTTTTTGTCGCACAGGGGGGGCTGATGATGAACATTGATGAAATTAAGGCACAGCTAGTGAGACAGGCTACCATTTTTGCAACAGGAGGTATTCGCCCTACTCATGATCTTCTTGAAAGCTGGATTGGCTTTGTTGGATGGTCATTACCTGAGGAACAGAGACCAAAAGAGTTTCAGCCACTTGCTACACTGTTTTTGAAGGAGCTACCTTTTGTACCAGAATCACTACAATCAATAGAGCTATTGACTGTATTTATCCACGAGGAAATATTTCATCATTTAATAGAGGATGATCTAAGTCGATTTTTTGAAATTAGAGTCTATACATCATTAAAGGGTTTGATACAGCGAAATTGGCAGCATGACCATATTCGTGCATTTCCACTTATGCCTAAGCTAATAGTTAATGATTATCCTTCATGGGATGGGGGAGGTATCCCTTGTGAGGTGGAGGATGAAATTTTAAGGCTCGAAAATGACGAAGAGATAGATTATTTTGATGATATTGTGGAGGAAATTTACGCTGTTCATAAAATAGGTGGCTATCCAGCATTTTGCCAAAGCGGTCATGATTATGGCGAGGACTATCCATTTGTCTTACAGATAGCCTCAGACGAAAAGGCGTATTTCAATATTGTGGATAGTGGGAATTTCTATTTCTTTTTTAACCCAACTCTAAAAGAGTGGCGTGTTCACTGTGATTTTTATTAAACGTAATATCGTCTCTCATTCACAGTGACTTTACTAGTCATAGATCCAACACTCAACAATAGCTTGATAGTATGTACTCATTGTAGCTACGCATAAACGAAAAGCCTTCGCAATGGTCGATGAAAGAGTTTGCGAAGGCTTGCACGTTACATTTGGCAGGGTGGAAAACCATTAACGTCTTGAATCATTTGAAATTCATATTGCTTTAACGCAAATTGAGCTTGATATAAATATTCAAGAACCATAAGTTTCCCTCTAGATACACCACATAATATACCTGATGTTCCTTGACCATTTGCCAATGAAATTCCAACAGGCTGGCCAATTAAATATTGAATTTTATGTTGCCATGGCAATTATGCTCCCTCCTTTTGCTTTATCATATGTGTAGATAAATGGTAGGTGCATATGTTTGTAAACATAAAATTGCTAGAGGAGGAAATATGATGAGGCTTCAAGACAATAAGACAAGGAAGGTGCTAAAATTGGAAAATAAAACAGTTGTGAAAAACGGTATTGGATTTGGTTCTGTTCTAGCGATTACAATTTCTTGGAGTGAAAATCATTCAATACTGTGGGCTATTATACATGGCTGTTTAAGTTGGTTGTATGTTGTCTACTACGCTTTGGTAAGATAGAAGGCTAGTAACAGTGATTCGTTAGCATATGGTAAGTGTTTAAAGGAAAATGGAGAAGGGTACTGTTATAAGAGAAAAGATACATCGTTCATATCTTTTGAGCAATTAGCATACATATTTAAGTGCTCTTTTTTCAGAGAAAATAAACTTAATAGTATGCATTGCAGAAGAAAGGTTGATAGAATGACACATCAAGTAACTGCTGCAAGTAACATTGACTTCAGTGCTACAGGCGTTGATGAAATATTACAAAATGTAGCTTTAATCTTATCTACTTTCGTAATTTCTTGCCCATTTTCAAGAGAAAATGATTTTAGGTCGAATTCTCTTACACCTTTCCAGCTTGTCAAAAGACGTAATACGGCACGTCTTATTGAGAGCATCCAACGCTTTGAACCACGAGCTATCATAATAGATGTGGATTATTTAGGAGATACTTATGTTGGAAAACTAGAACCTGTTGTCAAAGTAGTTGTAAAAAACCGTTCAAGAAAGCTTTTTCGATAAAAAATCTGCCAGGCAGCTTTATGTATAGCCTGGCAATTTTCAGGTGACGGTGAATTTTTTTCTATAAAGGTCATGTCTAGGATAATTACAGATGGAATGGAGAGAATGGATGAAATTCTTAATAAAAAGTAGTTTTATTTTATTTTTCATCATTTTCATTAGTTTGGTACTGTTTGCAACTAAACAACCCTTATATGTACCTGCTATCCAAACTCCTTCCACAACAAATTATGCTGAAGAAATTGGTGACAAGTTACAAACCTCTGATTTTACAAAAAAAACAATCGTCGCACTTAGAGCAGCAGGCTATTCTCCAGATAGTACGATTGGTTACTTAATTGAATCCCCAACTAATCAAATAATGACTATCCACCTACATAACATTGATAAAATTGATAAGAGTACAGAAAGTGAAATCCAATATATTGTAAATAGTATTGCGAAAAATAATAATCTTCATAATTTTATCGTTAATGTTCGACTAGTAGATATGAATTTACAAAGATAGAGATGGAAAAGCTTTAAGAATGTGGTATATACCTCAGCTGAGTAAAATGTGGTAAATTATTTGTGTGTTATAATCCATACGAAGAGGTGAGTATTGTGAGAATTTTAGTACTAGGGGCAACGGGCCGTGTAGGCAGTCATGTAGTTTCACTTGCGTTACATGATAATCACCATGTGACAGCTGTAGTTCGCACGCCCAGCAAGCTAAATTTATGCCATGAAAATTTACATATTATTAAAGGGGATGTCACTGAGAAACGCACTATCGAAGAGGCTATGATAGATATTGATATTGTCATTAGTGCCTTAAGCACAGATGGGACGACTACTCTAACAAAAAGTATACCTGTAATTCTTGATGTTATGTCAGAAGAGAATGTTAAACGAATTATAACTGTTGGAACTGCTGGAATTTTACAGAGTCGTCTGAATCCCAATTTATTACGCTACCAGTCAAGTGAATCAAGAAGAACAACTACGTTCTCTGCTCAGGAGCATCATCAGGTCTTTGAAATCTTGAAACAGTCAGAGCTGGATTGGACCATTGTTTGCCCTACCTATTTACCTAATGGAGCATATACTGGTCACTATCGTATCGAACGAGGCTTTTTACCCGAGGGTGGGTCCGAGATATCGGTAGCAGATACAGCAGAATTTACTTACCAACAAATCCAAAATACTGATTATTTAAAAGCTCGTGTTGGAATTGCGTACTAATAGTTTACAAAAAGTGTTTGAAAAAAGTGAAGTGATATATGGATGTATTTCTATATAGTATTTTTTACCCATGGAATGATTTTGCCTAGTTTATTCAAATGTAAAAAAGTTTTAGTAGCAAATTCAAATGGAGTGGTCATTTTGTTGGGTAGGATAATAATAATTGGTTGATGTCCTTTAGTTTAGAAAATTTGGTTCCCAATTAAAATTCCTATTATTCAAAATGAAATTACCTCATAACTGTTGTTTTATGGCTAAATAAAGAGCAAAATGTAGCGTATATTTTCCTTTTTATAGAAGGTGAATTATACTTTATGTCGAATATATCTTTTAAGAGGTGATTGTTATGGAGAAAGATATTTCGATTGCAATCAAATATCCTAAGCATAAAAAACTATATGAAATTGGAGAAACGACACAATTATATGTAATAAACATAACAAAAGAACATGTTGATAGGTTAATTGAGGAAATTGATAAGACATTAAAGGCGTCTAAATGACGTCTTTTTATTTTGGAAAAAGGTCACCTTCAAAGATAGAAAGTGACCGTCAAAAAGGAGTGCTTTTGTAAGGTTAAAGCGCTGGTATACTACTATAAATATGAAGTAAAAAAACTCTTAGCTCAGCCATTTGCCTTAGATATAAAAATTATAAAAAATGATTGAGCCAATTTAAAGATAATTGACAATGTGTATACATATGTATACAATTGATTTGTGATATAATGTATACATATGTATACAAAAGAAAGGGAGATTATCAATATGAGAAGTGAAATATATAAGGATTTTAAAAAAGAACGGCATCATCGCGGGGAGCGTCTTAGAGGAAGGGATGGTTCTTCACATCGAGGTCCTAAAACATTCCGTCGTGGAAGAGCTATTGCATTTTTAGAAATGATGAATTTAAAGCGTGCAACGATTAAGCAACAATTAGAACAACCAGAGTTTCAATCCATTCAGCCTATTCTAATTGGAGAGTTAAAGGCTATTGATATGGTTATTAATGAATTTATCCAACTATTTGATATTCATGAAAGTGAAACAGAGGAAAATGCTGATACACAAGAAGAAAAGGAAAATTCATCGTTAGAGCCAGCTGTTGTTATTGATGCGGAAGGGAATAGCTTGAATGAAAATAGTTAATCAATACATTGATACTGTCTTTTATGGGCAAGACCCCATTTTAGAGGAGGTTATTTCATCTATTACAGAACATGGAATGCCTGCTATTTCCGTTTCACCTTCATCTGGAAAGTTTTTAACGATGCTTGTTTCCATGACTAAAACTAAAAGTATTCTTGAAATTGGGGCACTTGGCGGATATAGCGGGATTTGTTTAGCTAGAGGCCTTGATTGTGATGGTACATTATTATCTTTAGAGTTAGAGAAAAAATACGCACAATTAGCTTACAACAATGTATCGAAAGCAGGATTTGGTGAACAAGTGAGCTATATGACAGGGCATGCTTTACAAAGCTTAGAAAAGTTAGTTAAGGATAGAAGAAGATTTGATTTTTTCTTTATTGATGCTGATAAAGAAAATTATGAGAATTACTTACATTATTGTGTACAGCTTGCAAATACTAATGCGATTATTGTTACTGATAATGTCCTTGCTGCTGGAAGTGTGGCTGATTCTAATGTGCCACCTAAGCGCTATACAGCATTAATGAAAGAATTCAATGTAACAGTAGCAAACCATCCTCAGCTAGAGTCGGTCATTATACCAATTGGTGATGGCATGACAATTTCAAAAGTGAAGTAAAAAGCACCATGTACATGATCAATACAAAAGCACTAACAGATTATGTGGTTTGTTGGTGTTTTTTCGTAACGTAAAAGTAAAGATAATGGAGAACCTATCCAGCAATGTCAGTTAGGATTCCTACAATCAATTAGACAAGACCATGTGTTTTTGCTTGTTAACGCTTTCTCAAAACAAAGCCCATAGACAGCAATTATGCCACAAAATAATTGAAATAAGACAAATGTGAACATTGCATTAATCCCACCAATTCCAGATTATTGTGGTAGTGACTATACATATAAAAAGACTGTTGGCAAACGCTTCCGGTTTAGCTGCAGTCTTTTATCAATTTAAATATTTTTATTTAACTTTTCTGAAATGCTTTTAAGGATTTCAGTCTGCTCCTGCTGTATTTTAATAAATTTAAATAAAAACCAAATGATAACAATAGCAGGAATAAGATAAAAAATAAAAATGCCTACAAGAGGTAGGAGTGCAAAAATTAGCTCCATATCAAGCTCCTTTTTACATCAATTATAACTTATTATGGAAAAGATGTAATGATGATTTTTAGTTCTTTACGAAAAATCTAGTTTTAGCTTATTTTAGTTCCATTAGGCACAGGTTGATCAGGAGCGAGTAGAATGACGTCTCCTTCTACAGGAACGCCACCAATTACTAAAACTTCAGATTTAAAGCCTGCCACCCGGCGAGGAGGGAAATTGACAATAGCTACGACTTGCTTCCCCATAATCTCTTCTGGTGTATAGCGTTTAGTTATTTGTGCGGATGATTGCTTAATTCCTAAAACATCACCAAAATCAATGTTCATTTTAATTGCAGGAACCCTAGCTTTTGGAAGTACTTCTGCTTGTATAACAGTACCGATTCGAATATCAAGATTAACAAAGTCCTCTATAGTTGCCATTACAGTACTCCTTTTGCGAAATAGTATGAATTGCTAAAAGTAATAAAAAATAAATACCTAGTTGAAGATTTTTCTTTCTAGACATTTTACCTTTATTTACAAAAAATATTCCTAACTATCACTATACCATTTAACAGCACACAATGCAGAAATTATTTATAATAATTGTTATTTTAGACTTTCAATAAAACAAAATTCTAAGCATTAAGGGATAGAAAGTATTTGCAAGAGGTGAAAACTTGAGGAAAAGTTAAGAGACCAGGTTAAGGACAAAAGTAGGAAATAATCAACGCTCAATATTACTTTAAAACAGGGTCACTCATGTAAAAGTGACCCTGTTTACTGTAGTAGGTAAGGTTGACTAGTTAATGCCTGTATGGAGTATTTTTATGGTGACATTGATGAAGGTACTAAAACTTTCCAATCATATTGCGTAGCTAAAAATGAATGCTTAATAAATAAAAGTTGCACCGACAATAATTAAAAGAATAAATAGAACAACAATTAGGACAAATGTTGAACCGTAGCCATTGTTATTGCCTCCACAGTTATAATCGTTCCAGCCGCCTACATTTCCACATTGCCAGTAACCCATAATTTACTCCTCCTTTCTACAATCTATAATATGTAAAGCAATAGATAGGCGGGGAGTTATTCATCTATTAAGACTACGGTATAAATTAAAAAAAGGGTCACTCGAACCAAAGTGACCCTAAACCACAAAACTAGGAGGTGCAAAGCTAAATTAGCTTTACACTACTATTACTATGATTTAATAACTATATTTGTATAGTGAATTGTCTATGAAGTAGATTTAAAAAATAAATAAAGAATAAAGGGCTTTTTTAAGTTACTAATGTGGAATCATAATAGACAGCTGCTCGCGTCGAAGGAAAGCTGCTCAAGCAAACCAGGAACTCGGCTTAGCAGAAAAAGGCTCGGCTGGTCAGAAAACCGCTCCGGTCCCCCTTGAAATAGCTCGGCTGGTCAGAAAAACTGCTCCGGTCCCCCCGGAAATAGCTCGGCTCGACAGAAAAACCGCTCCGGTCCCCCTTGAAATAGCTCGGCTGGTCAGAAAAACCGCTCCGGTCCCCCTTGAAATTGCTCGGCTCGACAAAAAACCGCTCCGGTCCCCCTTGAAATTGCTCGGCTGGTCAGAAAAACCGCTCCGGTCCCCCTTGAAATTGCTCGGCTCGACAGAAAAACCGCTCAGGTCCCCCTGGAAATTGCTCAGCTCAACAGAAAAACCACTCCGGTCCCCCTTGAAATTGCTCGGCTGGTCAGAAAAACTGCTCCGGTCCCCTTGAAATTGCTCGGCTCGACAGAAAAACCACTCCGGTCCCCCCGGAAATAGCTCGGCTCGACAGAAAAACCGCTCCGGTTCCCCATGAAATTGCTCGACTCGACAGAAAACCGCTCCGGTCCCCCTGGAAATCACTCAGCTCAACAGAAAAACCACTCAGGTCCCCCATGAAATTACTCGGCTCAACAGAAAAACCGCTCCGGTAAGATACAATTAAAAATTAAACAGGGGTCACATCTAACTAGGTGTGGCTTTTTATAATGCATTTAATAATTAGAAGGTTAATGATGAAACTCAAAAGAGGTTTTAAGGACCATGACAGTGATTAGAGAGGTGGTACGATGCAATTTACTGATGGTACATGGACGTTTGATACTGAGGTAATCGATGTAGTTGCGAAGAATCAGCAACGAGATGAGCAGGAGGGAGAAATGCTGAATGCACTTGCTCGTTACGCTTACACTCGATACAAGCAAATTAGAGATCATGTTAATCCTCGGAAGTGTAAATATATGAGAATCGATCAAGTGAAGGAACAATTAAAATCACCTGCAAAACGACAAAGAATTTCTAATCTGTTAAATATTACTGAAGAAGAAGTGTATTACATCATAGATTTTGTTAAAAAGTATTTAAAATATGTTAAGTAAGTACCCTACAGGCTTCAAATTACATCATTATCTATTTAAATATTTAGTGTTGGTATCGAAAACTTCTAAAAAGCAGTATTCCCCTTTAAAAAGAGAATCCTGCTTTTTAGTGTGCTGGAAGGAGTGTTAAAGGGAAGGTAATCAAGCCGTCACTTTAACAAGAAGAAGATACTTTTAAATAAAAAAGCCTGATCTAATGTCACCAATTCTTGAGGCCAACGCACCCATATTTGTACTCAAATTCATAGGGGTTTGTTGTTGATAGGATGCCATTGCTTTTGTCTTTGCTGCAGTATTGTTTCCAATTTTTGAGGTAGCACCTTCACCTGCTACAGAAGAATTACTAAGAGCTGCCAATAAAAGATTGGAAGATGATTGGTTGTTACTATTCGCTAGCCCTAAACTGTTAAAAATCTGTTGTTGAATGGTTGATTCACCACTGCCATACAATGCATTAGGATTGAGAGCATTAAGATAACTATTTAGACCATTTGAATTTTTTAGTTCATTGATAATGGATTGTTTCTGTATGTCAGAAACGGCATTAGTTGTACCATTGCCTAAAAGAATTTCCGTTAATACTTCCTTGAAGGCAATTTTTTGTTCTGCAGATAAATTTAATTTTTTGTTATCAGAAACATCTTGTAATAATTTTTGAGTAATCAATAGATTCTCACTAGATAATGAGCTTATCGTCAACGATATTCACCTCACTTTATGTAAATATATACTATCTTCTTCATTGTCTATTATCGTCTTTTCGTTGGAATTTTCCAGTAGAATAAATGTAATTGAAACAAAATATGGGGGTGGCCGTATAATAGGTAATGGGGGTGTTTAGATGAAATATTTATTCATTGGCACAATTTTATCCATCATAGGTGTCTCGGCATCGATGCTTTTATGGGGTATGGAAAGAGCTTATTTCATTTCAGGAATCATTGGCTGCATCTTAATTGTAGTAGCAATGATTATGTCAGGCTCAATGGTGAGTGGAGATCGTATGCGCGCAAACTTTGCTACTGAAACAAGGGAGCATAGGGATGAACGAAATAAATTTACGGCTAATTCGTTTCTAATGGCTGTTCCTAATATATTGATTACTATTATATTATACTATTTTGTGAAATAAATTAGTTTAACCTGATGCATGACCAACTAAAAAACCTTCTGAAATTGGTTGATCCATTTCAGAAGGAGGAATGATTTCAAATAATTTTAGTGAATATCTACAGTAATTGGTTTATCGAAATATACGTATTTTAATTCTGTTTGACCATAAAGAATAAATGAATCAAATGGAATATCCTTTTCTAATGTAAATGTCGTATACAGTTTTTGATTCTCAGTTCTGAATTCGGAGTAATCCCAAGCGGTTTTATGATCAACTGTAATATGCCAATTTTTAATGCTAGTTGTCTTGGCATCTGAAGAAACTTCAAGACGTTGATCTGGTAGAAGCTTCACCTCATAATCTGTACCATTGTAGGTAAATGTATAAGGCAATTGATCAATAGAAAGTGGATGTCTTATATTCGTTGGCAGCTCAAACTTGACGCCCGTTACTAATAAATACCCACCATTTTGAACGCTAGGATAGCCACTAAGTGTTATTGTATGTGCATATCGATCATTTTGGACACTTATGGTATCTTCTGGAATTGATCGACTTAATTTTTGCCCCTCAGCATTAAAAACATCAAAAAGAATTTGTGCATTATAACCTACAAATGCTGATTTTTCATCTTGTGGTAAATCCACAGTGTATTTAGTCACTTGCTGCTCTACAAATGTTGCCATTTCCTCTGTAAACTTTGTTTCGAATTGGATAAGGGAGTTCTCAGGCCCGTGTTGAGCACGGATAAAGTTAACATCAATACCATCCTTTTCAAAAGATGTTTGAAGTGTAACATTTTCGGTTTGTGCTAACATATCCCTGCGATCAATTGGTACTTGAATTGACCATTTTCCATCTATTCCATACAAACGATTAATGTCAAAAAGCAAATTAAATCTAGAATCAGGTACATCAAATAATGGAAACTCAAATGTGACTTCACTCTTTGATTTTTCTGTAATAAAACCAGAGAGCCTGTTTTCTCCATTTGAAAATACCATTGATGTGTCATAATCATCTGGATCATTTAAAAGAAGGTGTTCGCCGTCATAGCCAGATGTAGCTAATGTCACATAGATGAAAGCATCTGATATCTTTACATCCTTGACTTTTATGGATACTGAAGAGGCATTTTGATAGTCTTCCTTTTGGAGTATCGAAAATATCAGAAAAATGAATGCTGCTGTGATCATCACTGTTGCTAAGGTTGCTCGCCAATGATGTTTTTTGGTAGTCTTTTTCTTAGTTAATTTATCCATCACTTGATCTGTAAAGGTAGCCTTTACACTAACAGGTGGGAACAGAGCACTTATTGTATGCTCAGTTTCCAAAAGTTCCTCAAATCGTGCTGAGCAAGAGGGACAATCTTGTATATGTCTTTCATTTTGCGTTATTTTCTTACCATCCATTCGTCCATCGAGAAAATCATACATGTCTTCCATCGATAAGCATTTCACCATTAATGTCTCCTTTCTTCTCTGCTTTTCTTAGCCTAATTTTTGTCCGATATAGTCGATTTCGCACTTCTGCAATGGATATGCTAAGTGTCTCAGCAATCTCTTCGTAAGAGCAATTACTAGCATATTTCAAAGCAAATATTTGACGAGTTTTGTCGTCTAACGTTTGAAGCCATTGCTGGAGCAGCGCATTCTGCTCCTTCGCAATAACTACAGATTCAGGTGTCAGCAATGAGGGAGTTTCCTCAAGCGGTGATGCATCTTCCTTATGTTTTCTTTTAAAATCAATTAGCTGATTCATTGCTATTCGAAAAAGCCAAGCCTTAAAGTGATTACCTTTAAAGTGTTGTAGGTTTTCATAGCATTTTATAAAAGCCTCTTGTGCAATATCCTTTGCCAACTCCTCATCCTTCGTATGATAGTTTAAAAAACTGACAAGCGGCTGCTTATATGTATCGACAATGATACGAAAAGCCTGTTGATCACCAGCTAAGACTTTTTGGATAAGCTGCTCATTCATGAAATACACCTCCTTATCTTAAAAACGCATACTATTAAAAAAAATCTCAAGTAATAGAAAATATTTTTTGAAGGCTATGCAGGTAATAGGTTTAATCTGTCACTTGTCCCTGCCATCCTTCAAAGGCTTTCATTTCTCTTCACTTCATTTTATATAGTATTATTATCTTTAGGATAAAGGAGTGTGAGAATATGAGATTCATTAAATTCCTATTAATATTTCTAATTTTCCTAGGCGTGATTGGTTACGGAGTGTATCACTACGGTACAAAGTTTGCCTCCGATAAAATAGTGGAGACGATTTCAACAGAATTAGAGAATAGTGGTGAAATCGAAGAAATTAAGCAAACGATTGAAAGTGATCCTGAACTAAAGTCGTTTATGGAGGAGGCAAAATCGGCTGACAGCAGCAAATTGCCGTTTACAACTAAAGAAGAGGCTACCAAAGTCTTAATTCAAAAAGTGGGAATCTCGGAGCTGAATACTATCCGAGAAAAAGTTCAAAATGGTTCGATGACGAAGGATGAGGTTCTTCAAGAAGTTCAGGGGAAATTAACAGAGGAAGAGATTACGGCTCTAAAAGTAATCGTTTATAAGGAATTGTATAAATAGAGATTTGAAAACAAAGGATAATATGGGGATTGTAGACAGACTTATGTTTGTTTACAGTCTTTTTTTGTGCAAAGATTATGCTGATAACGGATGCTAACTCCAAAAGGTAATAGAATTAAATTTATTGTATAATTGTAACGTAAATCTAGAAATGAAAAGAGGAAACGAATGCCTACTATACTTGTTGCTGACGATGATGCGAACATTCGCGAACTCGTCTGCCTATTTTTGCGCAAAGATGGATTCACAACAATCGAAGCAAAGGATGGGAAGGAAGCACTGTCCATTTATCACGCAACACATGTTGACCTTGTTGTGCTTGATATTATGATGCCGATAATGGATGGGTGGACTTTATGTAAAGAGCTACGTAGCGTAAATGCTGAACTCCCGTTACTTATGCTGACTGCAAGAGGTGAAACATGGGAAAAAGTGAAAGGCTTCGAACTAGGAACTGATGATTATTTGACTAAGCCGTTTGATCCGTTAGAGTTAACGGTACGTATAAAGGCATTATTGAAGCGCTACAAAATTGGCTCCACACAGACTATTAAGCTTGGTACTATTACACTTGACCGTCGGACATATAAGGTTATGAGAGGAGCCGAGTCCATTTCGCTGCCGCTCAAAGAATTTGAATTGCTATATAAGCTAGCTGGAACACCAGGGCAGGTCTACACACGGGAGCAGTTGATTGATCAGGTGTGGGGAATTGATTTTGCAGGAGATAACCGAACTATCGATGTACATATAAAGCGCCTACGGGAGAGGTTCACAACTTCAACAGAATTTCAAATAGAGACGGTACGTGGGCTTGGCTATCGGCTTGAGGTTTATGAATGATTCGATCTTTATATACACGTGTCGTAGTAACATTCTTAGTTGCCGTAATTGGAGGTACAATCATTTCCTTTTTCGTGGCAACATGGGTGTTTAAAGATAAATTGAACGAAAACTTGCAAATCCCCTTACTGAACTTTGGACAGGACATCGTGCTGATTTTTGATACATTACCATATAATGAAGCGGTGACATTCGTAAGTGAAATGAATCAGCTCCAATCCTATCATATACGCATTTATGAAGAAACGGGGCAGTTTCAAAGTTACGGAGAGTTGGACGGCGATAAATTTGCAGCTGTGACAAATGAACAGGTCAGAAAAGTTTTGGCTGGAGAGGTTGTTCAAGTGGAGTCAAGTGGTGTTTCATCTACTCTCTTAGGAATGCCTTTAACAACTGAAATGGGTACCAAAGCGATGTTTGTAGAACCAATCTCCTTACCTTCTACCTCGTTTGCAATAAAATTGATATTGAATTTTTCAACATATGCCCTTGTATTAGGAAGCCTAGTGTTTTTAGTAGCGGCGATGTTTTTTGTAAAGCCAATCAAAAAATTAACAAAAGCTACTAGGCATATAGCAGGAGGAGATTTCAATGTCGAGCTGAATATTAAGCAAACGGGTGAGTTAGGTACCTTGGCTCGGAGCTTTGAAGAAATGGCACACGATTTACAGCAGCTTGAGCAGATGCGAAGAGATTTCGTATCCAACGTCTCTCATGAAGTACAGTCGCCACTTACATCAATATCCGGTTATGCTATAGCACTGAAGCAAGTCGACCTCTCTGAAGACGAGAAAAGTCGTTATCTCGATATTATCATTGCTGAAGCCAATCGAATGTCCAAGATGAGTGATAGTCTACTAAAGCTGAGTTTGCTTGAATCGAAGGCACAGCAATTACAGCTTGTTACATTTAGCCTTGATGAACAAATTAGGCGTGTTATCATCGCAATTCAGCCGCAATGGTCTGCTCGCAACATCCACTTTAATGTCAATTTACAGGCTGTTCACCTAATGGCTGATTATGATCAATTAAATCAGGTATGGACAAATATTTTTACCAATAGCATCAAATTTTCAAATGACGGTGATATGATTGATGTCAGTATCAAACAAGAGGGCAATAACGTAATAGTCCGAGTAACTGATATGGGTATTGGAATTTCTTTAGAGGATCAAAAGCGTATATTCGAGCGTTTTTTTAAGGCTGATCGCTCCCATAGCCGTAAATATGACGGAAGTGGTATGGGACTGGCTATTGTGAAACAGATTGTATCGCTTCATCAAGGAGACATCCAAGTGCAAAGCCAGCTTGGGCAAGGCACGACTTTCATTGTCACATTACCTATCATAGCACCAACAAATTAAAACCAATTCTAAATGTTACGACTTGTGAACATAAGTTGTAACATTTTTTTATTGTTCATATTGCGTTCATATTGTTGTCATAGAGAATACATCTTCAACATATACACTTTCATTAACAGCCTATAAAGAAGCTGGAATAAGCCAACAGAAATCATCAAGGTGTTATGAAAAGGAGGGAAAGCACGAGTACAGGTGAAAAACGACCTCAACGGTGTTCTAACCTCTCGTGTCTACAGATGAATAAAGTATTAAAGATTATACTTAAATCAATTGGCATAATAGCTGTGACAATTGTCCTTGCACTAGCGATTGTATTTATCGTAAACATTGTCTGCAACAAAATAGAACAAGGAAAAATAGAATCCTATGGTCAGCTTGTATCCGTAAACGGACAAAATATGAATGTCACAATTCAAGGAGATGGCGAAGAAACAGTGGTGCTACTACCAGGTTTTGGAACAGCTGCCCCAGCACTTGATTTTAAGCCGCTTGTGAAAGAGCTAGCTCCATATTATAAGGTCGTCATAATTGAGCCTTTTGGATATGGATTAAGTGATGTTACAGATACAGAACGAAGCACAGAAAATATCGTTAGTGAAATTCATGAAGCCTTACAACAATTGAATATTGACCAATATATTCTTATGGGTCATTCCATTGCAGGTATTTATGGATTAGATTATGTAAATAAATATCCAAACGAGGTCAGTGCATTTGTAGGTATTGACAGCAGTGTACCAACACAGGGTGGTATGGATACAAAGTTTCCTATAAAAACATTTCAATTTCTTAAGAAATCGGGTATAGGCAGATTGATGTTAAAACTAGAAGATGAAGATCCATATGCAGGACTACCCCATGATGACGAGACAAAAGAACAAATGAGGATGATTATGCTTAAAAACTTTTATAATACTAGCATTTCTAATGAAATGATAAACTTTTATAGAAACTTTACAGCAGCAGAAAATCTAACATTCCCTAAAGAGCTACCGCTTATTTTATTTGTGACAGAAGATGAAACCGTTAAAAATTGGATAAATCTGCACGAAGAGCAAGTCAAACACTCAGTACATGGAAAAGTGATGACACTTGAGGGGGAACACTATTTACACCATACCAGATCTAAAGAAATAGTCGAAAATCTTAGAACGTTTATGGAAGAAGTAAAATAAGTGTACTGAAAGATCCCTTTAGACATCTAGAGTAACCTTTGCTCATCGTTAGAGTATTAAGAAAGCATTCAACGAAATCAATTTGTTGAATGCTTTATATTTTTAAATTGATAAATATTATAGCCAAAATCACAAATGGCTACTACATAAAGTATTACACCTAGCCAAAGTATTGATGATTCGTAATTAAACCAAATGATTTCTCTAATAGTAATTAGCCATATTGTCGTTGCAATAAAAAGTGTCGTATCATAAAACATTGAAAGTGGTCGTTTATGTGTTTTGAAAGCAAAATTGAAAAAAACAATTCTCAAAATAATAAATAGTATTAAATATGAAAAAAAGACGATGGTAGAAGTGATTGGATTTATCATATATTTTCCCTCATTTATAGATTTATTAATACGATTCTAAGTCTGCTTTATTATTCATGAATATTAAGAAATTCAATAGTATCAAGATTATCTGTAACTAGTTTTTTCTTTGGTTTAAAATTACAAATAATTGTTTCAGAATTCGTATCTTTAATGGTGACAGTACAATCTATATACTGAATTTTTTTAAAAAATAAATTTTTTAGACTCATTAGTGGCGTTAAGACTATATTTTTCTTTCTCACTTAATTTAATGGGTATCTCTTATTCGATAAGATTATAATTGGGATAATTTTTCATTTAGCATCTCCTAATATTTTAAAGCTATTCCTTTATTTTATTGGAAAATAAAGGAGATGTATAGTTTTAAAATATAATAATCCTTATTTTTTACGCAATAATAAACTTAAGGAGACGGATAGGAAAAAATAGATGAATCATAACCTTCAATATTTAGCAGGGACTTTTTCTACATGTAATTAAAAAGAGAGCTCGAAAAATGAGCTCTCTTCCTCTTAACGACGATGTTCAATAAGGTCTATTGTACCTAATACAATATGCGCTAAACCGAAACCGAATACAGTATTGGCAATCATTTTGTTAGAACCACTTTTTTGCTTTAATGCATAACCAGTAGCAGTAACAGCAGACCCTAAAATTGTTGGGATTAATCCTTCACGAATGTTATTCATAAAATATCCCTCCATCGTAGTTTATAGGTGTGTTTGCACCACTATTACTATTCACTGCAAATCAAAAAGTTATACTAATAATATGAGTCGGTCAAAAGTTTTTAAGCACATATCCAACGAATGTAAGAGTATTTAGTTTAAAAAATGAATAGTTTAATTTTAAATCATTTGTCGTGCTGCTTATGGTGCAACAAAAGCGGGAGTTGCCAATATGACAAAAAATATAGCCACTCAATATGGAAAAGATAAAATCCGCTGTAATGGCGTCGCACCAGATCTAATTTTAACACCGGTTGCTAAAAGTAATATGCTGCAAGAGATGCTCGATTTTTATTCAAAATTTAATGCTTACCATACCATGATGAAGCAGATGATATCGGACATGCAGTACTATTCCTAGCTTCTGATGAATCGAAATTTATGACTGGTCAAACCCTTCAAATAGAGGGTGGGCATTACCTTGCTAATACAACGATTGCTGATACAAATAACTGGGTGGCATCTCTACAAAATAAAGCTTAGACTAAGTTTTAAAGGCTGTCTCTTTGGTTCGTATAAATAACCTTTGAGAGCAGTCTTTTTCAATAACTACAAACAGAAGAGAATGTTAAAATGATTACTTGTACAGAGTATAATTGAGGATTTTAGACTACTAATATGTAAATCATTTTTTGAAATGACAAAACATCCTATTTATCCTATGATATAGGTAGATTGGAGGATGTTACATTGCATGACTATATAGAGCAAGTGAATGAAATATTAAAAGAAACATTAGATTTTTTTAGGAATTTTAATAGTGATAATACTGATGAAAGTGATTCAACTACAAAGAGTTTAGAGGATGGTTTAGAAATTCTTCGAAAAGCAAAGGGGAAATTAAAAGAGCTAGATCCAGGAAGCATGATGAAAAACAATCATAATCAGCTTACAACAGCATTTGAAAATAAAATAAATGCAATGGAACAAATAATGAATTTGATTCATATTAATAAAATAGACTCAGAAGAGTTAAAATTACTGATGAAGGAGCTTCAAAAAAGTTAACATACGTTTTTACTTCTATACACATTTAGCATTGATGCTATAGTGCTTCTATCTCATTAGAATTGCTGCAAGAATACTTAGCTGATGCAGACATCATTGCATATACCAACTTTGAAGAGTCTGTAGAGGCATTGGAACAAAAATTAAAAGATATTCCACTTGGGAACAGTATCCCTGCGGTACAAAAAGAAAATGTTTATTATTATTCAGTCAAAGACACTATTATGAACTATGACTATGCCAGTCAAATGATTACGCTTGATAAATTTGTAGATGATTTACTACAATTACCTATTGCAAACCCAATAGGCAACCGTTTATTTTTATAGGAAGATGGGTAATGGATGAGGCAAACATGTATCTTTACAATAAATCCTTAGTGTTCAGAAATTGTTCAGGCTGCTATGATATGCTAAAAATGTCTTTTCAATTCCTATTTCTACAACAAAGCAAGAAGGGCCAGGTACTCGATTTTATTGAGCCTGGTCTTATTTATTTTTAAATAAATAATAATTCTCTATAGAATAGGGGTTAACAGAAGGTTTTATTCAGAATTACATTTGGAGGATTTAAAGAATAGTATGAAGACATCAGTTTGCATATGCCTCTGACGGGATTCGAACCCGTACTCCTTTCGTAAGCATAGGCTAGGGGGAACACGCTTCCCTACGGACTTTCACCAGCTAGGAATTTCACCTGCCTCAGCTCATTTGCTTTTCGGTGCTTCTGAAACCCTTGCCTTGCGACCCGGTATCTACAATGTTTTCCGGCGCTCTTCCCTTCTATAGCTACAGAGGCAACTTACTATATTTTAAGTATACATATTTTCCAGTAAAAAGGGGACTGAAATGAACACTCAATACTGAAGCACCGCAGGAAATACAAGATCTGTATCGTGATTATCTTGAAAAAATAAAAAGTTCCATGAGAGAACGCGCCCATTTCGAGAAATTTTATATAAAGAAATGAGAGAAAATGACTAGTAAAATACACATTGGGAACAATCTCCATTTTGTTTCGTTTGTATAAATAGAAAAACAAAAAGGGGATGGGTAAATGAAGAGAATACTACCGTTATCAATGACAGTTTTATTAATAATTATTTTATCAGCCTGTACGGAAACTTCTGAAGATTCAATTGAACCGAACAATGAAAATATGATAATTAATATAAAAAATAATGCTAATTTTGATATCTACGGAGTGGAAGTAAATATATTAGAATACTCACCAACAAGTGTTAATGCTGACGGTTCTAAAATTAAAAAACGTGATTCACTTAGGTTTGAATTTCTTGCTGAAGACATCAAGTTAGATGGCGAGACTACAATGGAAGTATCGATTTTAATAAATAACAACACTAAAAATAATGACAATTTAATACCAATAAATAAAAAAATTACACTTGAATTGGACAATAATAAAGAACTATTCTTTGAGATTACTGGTGACTCAATAAATGATGCTGATATAAAAAGAATAAATTGAATTCGTGAAGAATTACACTTAAACTAACGTGCTTTAGTTGAACAAGAATTAAACAACTTTATTATTCATTTTTTGGTGTTAACACATTTATTTGACGAGAAATCAAATAACTTTAAAGAAGCTTTCTACAGTCGAATGTAGAAGGGCTCTTATATTTTTATATTAAAATTCACTAGCATTGCATAAATATTAACCGAAATTTCAGTTTTATTTTTTCCTACATTAGAAGAAAACAAAGACACGTAAGCAGTGGTAGTGAACATCCATTTTTTTTTTTACTATAACCTTTAACGAGGACAACAGAGATGAGAAATCCCTTATGGTACGTACTTTCCTTTGATTTTTCGAAGCCAGATGGGGGCAGATTTCCACCACGATACCTTCAAGAAACGACCAATTTCTAAATATGTATGCGAACTATTTGTGTGGAGCTGTGCCAACACGTTTAAGCAATATACAATCATCGCGATATATACTTGGTTATGCACCGCCTGTTCACTGTGACCGTAGAATTTCTTAATGTTCAAATGTTGTTTCATCCATTTGAAGAATAATTCGATCACCCAACGTGACTTGTACAATTCAGCGAGTTCATCTGCATCTAAGTCGAACCGATTCGTTAGGAGTTGTAGCTCATTCCCTTTTGAATCGATTACTTTCAATAAGCGAAAGGCGTTTTCAGAGCGATTCTGCGTCGTACCAATGACAACCATTTCATCCGATAAAACCAGTGAATCCTCAGGTAACCTGAGCGTTTCCATAACGCGTGTTACCGCATTTTTACGTAAGCGCGAGACAAAGAAATAGCCGTCATCAGTCATCCAATCAAAACGCTCATAATCTAAGTAGCCTCGGTCGAATACGTACATACATTCTTTATCGTCGACCAACACTTCAAGCTGCCCGCTATCATGTTCTATTGCATTCGTGAGCACCGCCTTGTCGGGATAAGAACAGTCTTTTTCCATGTAGACGAGGCGTAAATGCAATTTGACACCCGATTTGGTTTTGCGAAACTTAGCCCACTTATGATTGTTCAAATTCAGTTTTCATATGAATTTGCGCCACCAAATCGAGAAAAATCTGTTGAAAGAATTCGGTTGGTACCTGATTCAATTGGCGTCCTAATTGCGAGTTGCTAATCGAATCTAAATTGGTGAGCTGCCGGAGTTCTTCTGAAAACATCGCGCCACGCACAGCACGCATACTTTCGGTTTCGTTCAATTGTTCATACAAGAGTATTTTTAGAAAGGAAGCCATATACAGCTTCTTTGTATAGTAGTTTAATTGGTGGCTTTCCACGTATTCCTGCATTTTTTCTGTTGAAATCGGTGAAAACCATTGTTCAAATGATGTTTTTCGTGTAATCTTATCCATGAGATGAGTCCTTTTTATTGGATTTGGATAGGTTACTACCACCAAACCATTATAAAGGACTTTTTTGTTCTTACATGAATCTAATTTTGGGGGTGCTTGAATAATGTAGAGACGGAGAAGATTGCCAGATGGTACATTTGGTGAGCTCGAAAAAGTAGGTACCATCCCCACAACAGAAGAACAAGTCATGTCTTTAGGTGAACAGTTGGCCCAAGAGATAGTGAGAAATATTCAAAAGGACATTCTTTTAAATAATCTAGGTACCCCGTTAACACAACTAAAACTCGATATGATTTCAATGAATGGCGGTGGAGGCTGATGAATTTTTGGCAAATTGCTTTTATCTCGAGATGGATAACAGCAGAACAATTACGTATTTCTGTAAAAACTGATGCCAATCCTTTCGGTGAAATCACTCCAGAGCAGTATAAAGAAATCACTTGGCAAGAATTTAAAACGCAAGCAGAAGCTTAGCGTTATTTTTATTGTCTAAATTTGGAGGAAATCCTTTCCTTCTTGTCGAAATGTAGTGAAATGAGAGGAGAGGATTTTATGGGAAATGTAAAATGGGAATATCAAACTTATACATGGGATTCTGAAAATACAGAAATCTTAATTAATGAGCTAAACAGATTAGGTGAAGAATATTGGGAAGTAGTTAGCTCTGTTCCTAAAGTGACTGGACAGAATAATAAAGTTGTATTCGTTTTGAAAAGAGTAGTTATGTTTAAATTTTTTTAAATCAATGTGTCTTCCATAAAAAATGGAAGACATTTTTATATGCTATGAGAAGCATTGAGAATCAGTAACATGTACTGTTTCGATGCTTCTCATGGCTTTTTATTTTGAGAAAAGGAAGGTGTCAGATGGAACAAATCTAACGATTATTATTTTAGGAGTGTCTAGCTTTGTTACGCATTTTTTAGGTGGTTGGTCCATATTACTAACTGCTCTGATTATTTAAAATGCTTTAGACTATGCAACAGGTTTACAGCTAACTGGCGTAAACGTTCATCTTATAAAGCTTTTCGGGGTGGAGTTAAAAAGGGCATTATGTGGATGTGGGTGGGCGTATCCAATCTAATTTATTTGATTTTAATTGAGCTTGGATATGATGCAGGAGAGATACTACCCAACTTCGTTACTTTGTATTTTATTATTCTTGAATTAATTTCACTAGAAGAAAACTCAAAGAAGCTCGGTTTAGACATGCCGACGCCTTTGAGTTTTTTTATTGGTAAGTTGAAAGAAATTTTTAATAGTCGAACTGGAGGGAATATGAAATGACTAGTATAACAACTACTTGTCGTGATTTAACCAAGCTATTACCAGCTGCACAAACAGCTTGCCGATTATTATTTCAGGAGTGTTTTAAAGCTGGGATTAAAAATATCTTTATTACGGAGACTTATCGCTCGCAGGAACGACAAAATTACTTATACGCTCAAGGTCGTACTAGACTAGGGCAGATTGTTACTTGGACACTAACCAGCAATCACAAATCACGCCTAGCTTGGGATATTGCTGTAGGTTCTCCACAGTCTTTATATGATGTAACTACACTTACTCGAGTAGGGGCTATTGCTAGAAAGCTAGGTATTACGTGGGGTGGTGATTGGGTTGGCAGTATTGATCGACCACACTTTGAGGTAAAGTCAAATTGGAAGATGCCAAAAGGTTATAAATTAGGACAAGTGATAGTACCAAGCAACAGCAAGATGAAAGTTCAATTAATTATAGAAGATAAAGAGGTTAAAAAGGAGGAAATTAAAATGACTCAAGCGTGGAATCCAGGCTCACCAGCTATGAAAACGGAAGCAGAGAACTTTATGGCACAGGCGATTAAAGATGGTGTTATTCAACAATCTCATTTAAAGGATTTACAGAATGGTACAATAACTACCGACCGTTTAATTGGTCTGTACATTACAATTCAGCAAAGACGTGGTAAATAAATTAAAGTAAGCCCCTATAAGATAAACACTTTAAAAAGTCACCTTATAGGGGCTTTTGATTGACATTAAGTCTAACTTAAATACATAAAAGTTTATTTAATAATTTCCAGTAAATTGTCGAATTCTTCTTTCAAAAAAACAAATGTTTTATATGTTGCAATTTTATTATCAACTTGTTTTAACGCTTCTAAATATCGTTGTAGCTCATTTATATACGCCACAGTAAAATCCATTAAATTAAATGTATATACCCATTCATTTTTTCCTTCAAATTGACTAAAATTCGTAATAATAAGATTGTTACCTTTTCTTTCTAAGGTTATAATATTTGCATTTCCAAATGGATCTATTTTTTGCTCTTCTCCTGTTTGATGAAGCATTATCAATTTTCTAGCGAATTCATCCAAGATAGTACTATGTCCAGTAGTTGTAAAGAAAAGTAAAATCTCTACATCGTTATTCTTTAAATATACCTCTAAATAACTATCAAAATAAGAATTATAACAATAGGCTGAACCAAACTCTTTATCATTTAAAATAGATGTATCATTTTCCAATTCAAATCTTATTTGCATAACATATGCCTCCATACATTACTTCCTTCTAACCGATGTTCCACCAGTAGGGAAAGAAGTCTTAATAATATTGTCACCTGTCACAACAGTTTTAATCTCATCAATACCGTGCTTATTCAATTGATATGTAAATACCATAGTTCCATCTTTTGGATCAACACTTTGTAAAGTTCCCTTTTCTATGGATTCCATAATTAAATTTTTAATTTTTGCTTCACCAAGATGATTTGGAAAAAGTGTCGTTCCCTTAGTAGCAGAAGTTCCTGAAACATGCCTTTTATCAATATGTTTCCATCCAATAGAACTAGTTCCATCCATCAAAATTCCCTTACTATTATACTTTTGAACTTTCCCCAAACCTGCAAAAGCATCAGCGATATCTTTTTTGCCAGATTGCTTTAGTAAATTATATACTTTCCCGGACTTTACAACTTTGCCAGCTGGAAATAGTGAAATGACAGCTGGCAAAGTTGTAAAGTTTTCCTGCATTAGGGTCAAAGATAGTTTTCACGTCATCTAAAACTAAGAAATCTATCCCTGCTTTTACAGCATCCTTCACAAAATTTCCAGCATCTTTCAACCACTGAACACTGGAATTTGCCCAATCTTTTACCTTATCTAGTAAATTGGAAGAAGACTGTTTAGCTGTTTGTTGTTTTTGTCTAGAACTATCTGAAATGGTTACAGAGTCATTAGTGTTTGGGTTTTCACTTTTATATCGATCTGCGCCGACAACAATTCTATCATAATCTGAATACGAAGTTGTAGTATAAGTGTTAGTAGAATATCTGTTAATACTAGAAACCATTTTAAAATCTCCCTTTATTTGTTATTTTATAAAATTATTATATTAATTAGTAATAAATTATTTAATAGTAATTTTGTGTAAAATATTATTATGAAATTAATATGGTATAAATTAATTACAGATGTTATTTTGATTCTAAGAACAATTTGAGAGTCGATTTGAATAATAAAAATATTAGATTAATTCCATTTTTTGGGTGTGTAACGACCAGAACTTTAACACCACTTCGTTACACAAAAAAGTCACCAAAATCACGAAAAAGTCACATTTCCCCCGAAAACCTGCGAAATTAGATAAAAGCATGTTTTTGTACATTCGTGAAAAACCTTGCTATAATAAGCTTTGCGAATACATATGAAAGAGGGTAAAAACATGAACGCTTACGATGAATATAAGGTGTCAGATTTTGAAGAAACATTGATATATCAACGTTTGTAGGGGATAAATGAAGCTGATTTTGCAAAAAAGCAACCAAACAGCAACATTTATCCTTTTTTTGTTCCAAATAGAGTTTTTGAGGTTTAATCATCGAGTAGGGCAGTGAATTTAGCATGCATTTTTTGTGAAGCACTTTCACGCATGCCTCCTGTTACATGAAGGTAAATTTTAGTCGTCGTGTCTGAGTTTTTATGGCCAACACGATTCATAATGTAGTTCAGGTCTACCTCAGCTTCAGCAAGAAGGCTAATGTGAGTATGACGTAAAATATAAGTGCGAAAAGGCTTATCAATATTCGTTCTTGCAGCAATACGTTTCACAGCTCTATTTAGCATTTTGACGGTGGTAGGGAAGCCATCCTGCTCACCAAAAACATAACCATCATTGTTCCAATTGTTGCTTTTACGAAAATCTTTAAGTTCTTGAATTTTATCCACTACAATGTCATCTATATCTATTATTCGGACACTACCGATTGTTTTTGGTGGTGTTAATTCAAAATCTTTCTTTCTATCACTTTTCGCATAATTGGTTTTATTAATACGAATCGTTTTGTTAATCAAATCCACATCCTCAAGTATCAATGCGAGAGCTTCGCCTGGTCGCATTCCTGTAAAGGCAATCGTATATATAACCGTTCGATAAGCGATATTGGGATATTTATCAACTTCTCTTAAAAACTCTTTTAATTCATTGGATTCTAAAAATAATTGTTCGACATCTTGGCCATTTACTTGTTCTAAAGTCATTTTCTTTTTTGGGACGAATGCGCCATCTACTGGATTAATCTCAATAAGACCTATTTCTTTTGCATAATTGAACATCATCTTGGCTGCATTTTGAATGCCTCGTAAAGTAAAGTAAGCACATTCTTTTTCAAACAAATCATTAATCACATCTTGATAACGAATCGTAGTAATATTAATAACTTTATCGCTCGCTAAATATTTATTTAGGACTGATAAGCAGTATTCTCTATATTTAACTGTAGTTTCTTTATTACCCTTAAGACGATAGAGTTTTAACCATTGTTCAATAAATTCTGTAAAGCGTATTTCTGGATTGTATGTAGATTGATGTTGTAGTGCAGCAATACCTTTCTTTACCTTTTCTTCAGCCTCTTTTTTTGTTTTTCCACGCCTAGTAACTTGTCGGCGTTTGCCAGTAATAGGGTGACGAGGACCTTCTCCAATACATCGCCAAGTATGTTTGTCGATTCTCTCATAAAACATAGTAATCACCTCTAAATCAAAACTTTGTTACTTTAATCTTCCCATAGAAACTTGAAAATTCAACGTTTCTCGCTGTTCCAATCTGGAACGAGCCGGTGATTGTTTAGATATTGTGTAATTCGCTTCAAAGCAAATTCGTATTCAACATTAAACAGTTCTTGAAGTTTCATGACCGTTTGTGGCGTACTATCATTCAGTTGCAATTCATCTAACATAAAAGTAGGCATACAGGCGTGATACATAAAATTGTTAGCTTTATGTTCCTGGTATTCACGGAAGAGGGGAGACATATAGAATTGATCCCCAGTATGTAGTAATACGTGAGCTAATTCATGACAAAAATCTTGCCATTGTTGCTGTTGGCTTAGTGATTCGTTTAAAAATATAAAAGGTCTTTCATTAGCAAATAATGCTTGGCTAGAATCTGGCCAATAAAATACTTTAATTCCTAGATTTTTTGCAATTACATGAAAATCTAAAAGGGAAGGGGTACTCATCTCCATTTGCATATAGAAGTCTTTGGTGAAATCTTCCAAGTGACTGTAATACATTAAAACACCTCGGTTTAGAACAGACGTTCTTTTTTATTGTATAATAAAACCCCACTATTTTGTAGTAGGGAGATAAGAATTAATTTGTTCAAATAATTGAACTAAAGTCTTTATTTCTACATCTATTATCTCAAAATGATCTTCACTTTGAATATTTTCATCCTGCATTAATCTGTTTAAAATTCGATAGTACTTGATACAATAAATAAAAAAATCATCAACATCTATTTCTGTTTTAATTGAAAAAAATACTTGATCCGAAATTGAATAACAGAGAGCGGTTTTTATTTCATCGGTTGAAGAAGCTTCATCCAATTTTAAGAGTGCATTATTGTTCGTATTTATTTCTTTTAATATTAACTGTCTATATGTATTTTTTTTTGTAACTTGAATTTGATTTGCTTGTTCATAATCTTTTTTTAGTTGATATCTAGCAACATAATAAGCTACAAAACCAGTAATAATACCACCAACAATACCACCCAAAATACTTCCGCTAGCTCCTATAATGGCACTAACAAAAGTAATATATTCTGATAAATGGTTGTTATCTAATTGAATTGGGGGTTGGATAATATAAGGAAAAATAACAAACAATAGTAAACGTAAGATACTAATTATCATTTAGATAGTAGCTTGTTGTCAATTTTGCTTGATTGAAGTCAGTTAATCCAACCCCAAAAGACTTTCCCTCATCATTATTTAATACAGAAGGTTTTTCAGAAGGCTCTTCTAATAATTCAAAGTATACTCGAATATCTTCGTCAAAATTTATAGGAAATTCAACTTCTGTATCTGGATCAGTATATGTTCTAGGGATATCATTTTGATTATAAACAGAATTAATTCTTAAACCTTTTTCTCGTATGAAAATATCATAACGAGGTTTTAAAACATTATATTCGTCTTTAGATGCTAAAACAAATAAACCTAATGAAATTTCTTCATCAACGCCAGAATATTTGCTGAAATTATAAGGACATAAATAATTTTTTACAGCCGTTCTTCTTGAAGCTAACCAATAATCAAATTGTTCAACTAATTTTTGATTTATTTTATTTGTACCATTCGAATCCATTATATTTTCTAAGCTTTGAAAATACATATGACTCAACCTCTCTACTAAGTTTAATGAACTGGAAATTAATGGCGATATAACGAACTCCAGCAAAGAACTTACATGTTACTTTTCCAGAGTTTACTAAAGTGTTTGGAATAAACCAATCAATTAACAACTGGTCTATTGTAGAATTTTCTGATAACGTTTTTCTTGTATCAAAAAAGATATCACAAACCTCTAACGTATCGTCTGTTTTAGTACCTGCATGCGCCCTTACCGATGCACCCGTTGGATCAGTAAATTCAATTTTTGTAATTATACCATCTTTACCCTCTCCGTGCCCCATGTATTCATCGAAATTTTCTTGAATAATTACTCTTTGAATCAAATCTTCAAGCCTGCCCGAAAATAATGATAAAGATGTCTTTTGTTGAAACAAATCTCTTCGGTCAGCTAATTTCAACATTTTTTCTATACTTTCATTTGCTGTTTGAAATCTTTCTAAAAATGGACGCTCAGCAACTTCAAAAACGTCTTTGGCTATATTATATAAAGTTTCTTTAAAAGTATGCATTTCTTCAAAACTAATTTCAAATGCATCTCTAATTAATTCCAAATAGTGTACAAACATTTTATTAGATTGATGATATTCCCCAAAATGAATACCTGATGAGGGAATTCTAAAGCATATTATATTTTCTAAAACATTAATTTCAATCCAAACAAAATTTTTAGAATCAGTAATTTCTTCTGTTTTTTGATCTTTGTTTTGTTCAAAACGAGTAAAACATATTTCAATTTTCTCTACAGATTTGTTTTGTTTATCTTTTTCAATATGTAAAAATTCAATACTATCTACTTCAAATTTGTTTTTAGCTAAAATATTTGTTTGACTGCTATTTAGAATATTGAAATTTATAGGATTTTCAATTTTAGAATCCAAATTCATTATTGAACTAATAATATGGCTATAATTCTTTAGTTTGGATTGGTAAATTTTTTTAAACTTAGTGATATACAAAAATCGTCTATCTCCATATTTGATATTATCTACTAAAAACTTTTCAGCCTGTGCTGAATTCAAGATGCATTCATTATCATTGACGCAATTTTCGAAATGTTTTATCAGATTACCTTTATATTTTGCTGTTGGTATATCTAAATCTTTTAGAAACTTTTCTAACTGCATTATTACAATTTCATCTTTTATAAATCTTTGAACTTTAAAACTCATATAGCACCTCTAAAGTTATTTTTTTAGAATGAATTTACTATTTATATTAGATACATTTGACTTGAGTAAATATGCCTAGATTTATAATAAAAAAATATCAATATCCAATATAGTATATATTTTACATACAAGGGTTATTTTAAAGGACATGTAATATAGACATGTCCTTCAATCTGAACTTATTGTTTATCATTTTAATCCTTTATTGAGATGGTTATATCTCACCATTATCCTTCAAAATCTCCCACATTTTTCGCAACTTCTCTAAATCCTCCTCACGTGACCTTGGTAATTCTTTATACCACTTTTGGAGAGTAGGGTTGTTGGCGAAAGCCTGAAACTCAGCTTCATTTTTTTCTTCGGATGTGGGGATTGATGTGTCTGTACGGCCAAGAAGATAATCGGTGCTAACGTCTAGTACATTTGCTAGATTTAATAGTTCGTTATCTTTAAGTGGTCTTTCGTTAGACTCAATTCGATTCATTACACTAACATTTAGATTAACTCGATTAGCTAGCTCTTTTTGAGTCCACCCTCGCTTTTCCCGCAATGAAATTATTTTTTTTCCTATATCCATATTTTCACCGCTTTCAGTGAGTTCATAATACTAAATATACCATGTTTCCATTTTAGAAATAAAATAATTTCTGAAATAGCAATAAAATGCTTGAATTTCTAAAATAGCAATGATACATTATGTTCAAGGAGTTGCTAAATCAGCAATTTTAAAGTGAGGTGATAATAGTGAAAGTGTTTAGTTTAGATTTTATCAAGCAACGCCGACAAGAACTAAATATGACACTACAAGAAGCAGCAAATGCAATGGAAATGAAGAATGCATCTACTTATCTAAAGTACGAAAATGGAGTTTATGCATTTAAGGCAGAGCAACTTCCTTTATTAGCATCCATGCTTAGATGTAGTGAAGAAAATTTTTTTGAATATAAAATTTCTAAAACAGCAATATGAAGATGTTTATTAGTCCTCATAGCTCACGAAGCAGTTGCAACGCTAATCCAGGGAAGGGGTGAGAGCATGGAACATAAAACAACTGAAGAAATACTCCGCCAACAGTTGCAGCTATTGGCAGAGCGTAGTGCTAATGAAGCGAGTATATCGGATTTACCGCAACTTACATTAGCAATGGTGAAAATGTATGAAGCTTTATCACCACTAAACGAGAAATCCCGTTTTGGAAGGGTGTGTGAAGATACAAAAACTATCTGAAAATATTTTCATTCATGTAATCCCATTGTTCTTCTGGTAACCAACCTTGTTTGTTATCAATGACTTCAATAACTAACCAATTATCATTTGAATCTGCTGCACTCTTGATATTTGCAGATATTTGATCTGCTGTTAAGAGAGATTTTATTAAAAATACAGATTTTAGAGGTTTGCACCAAGTGCCATTATAAGAAGATTTTTTAATAACTTCCAAGACACCAGTGTAGTTTTTATCCTGATTATTTAAGTCATAGGAAATAAGATATGCGTTCATAATATATCACCTCCAATCTACCAATAGTTTAACAGATTGGAAATTTAAAGGGAAAGAAGGTGGGTAAATGGAACAAAAATCAATTTATGTATTACCAACGAAAGAACTGCATGAGAAGTTGGCTAATCGTGAAGGTGTGTCTGAAATCATTATTCCACCGTATGAAACTTTTAAGATTGTTCAAGGTCAGCGAGTACATGAGTTTACTGGTCCAGCAACCGTGCTAATAAATCAAGATTAGGCATGTTGCGAATACAGCAGGTTAGTTTAGTCAAATGTCCTTTTACTAGCCACTCAATTGAATATAGGCACAAAAGGAGGTGTAGTGTGTGGGTTGGAGTATGACAAAACCAAAGCGTAAAAAGAAGTCCAAACAATCGTTTCCATCTGAAGAGTTTCGTAATTTAAAAGGTTCTAAGCGTGATCGGCTAATCGCAGAAAGAAAGTCGAGAAAGCTTACACAGGCTCAATTAGGAAAGCTTGTAGGCTGTTCAAGTTCTATGATTAGCTCTTTGGAAGCTGGACGTGTAAAACCAAGTGTTGAAATATCCTTAGAATTAGAAAGGGTTCTTCAAACATCTTTCTTTGAATTGTTCCCAGATTTATAAAAAAAGCTTGACAAGACATTCTTGGAAAATTTCCAATTTTATTTTGTAAAAACGAATAGTAATGAATATGAGTGAAAGTGCAATTAAAAGCAGCTAATTTTAATTTACGAAAGTGAATGAGGAAGAATATTTAAATACCCATAATTCACCTAAAATGGAAATTTAGCAATTTGCTAATATGAAATCTATATCATTTCAATGGAGGTTTTATCATGACTCAATTACCAAGAAATATTTCAAGTTTAGAAGTTGCTGAAATGGTGGGACGTAGACACGATCAAGTATTACGTGACATCAAAACAATTATAGAACACCTTGGAGATGACCACAAAAGTGTGGGCAACTACTTCATAGAAGAAACTTATCAGGACAATCTTAATCGTACTAAACCTTGTTTTCTACTTATGAAAAAAGGTTGTGAGTTATACGGCACACGCATGACTGGTGAAAAAGGAACACAATTTGCTGTCGCATATATCGAACGATTCAACGAAATGGAACAACAATCGCAAAAGGTGGTCCCTCTATCCAAAGATCAAGCGTTAGTAACAGTATTACGTACAACTGCCGATTTGGTAGAAGATACTCAAGCAATAAAAGAAGAACAACATGAAATACGTAAGGAACTTTCAAAAATTAATGAAAAAGTAGAAGAACAAATAACACTAGCATCAGGTGAACAAAGAGCTGTTCAAAGGGCTGTTGCCACTAAAATTTATCAAGTAGAAGAAGATCCAAAAGTACGTTCCAAATTATTTAAAGAATTATATCGTGAAATTAAAGATCGTTTTGCTGTAGCTAGTTATAAGGATATTCGCCGTCAAGATTTACAACTCGCACTTCGTTATATCGATTCTTGGATTCCTCGAAAAGTTTCATAGAAAAAGGTTGCCAGGCAAAGCAACCTAATGATTGGAGGGCTGAAAATGTTTAGCGAGGAATTTAAAGCACAAATCATGCAAGAATTTCGCATCATGATCCGTGAAGAAATGGCAGCGATATTACTAGATTCCAATATGCAAATTCAACAATTGCCACCACTTTTAACAAAAGCCGAATTGAAAAAATTGCTTAGAATTGGTGACACAAAAGCCTCAGAACTTCTAGGACGATCAGATTTTCCTGTATTGCGTGAAGCGGGTGTATTAATACCGACTCACTTATTTTTTCAATGGGTAGAAGCTAACACGCAGTGGATAGATGTAAATACTGGGTTAGCTCCTAATTTTCTTAGTAGGTTAAGGGCAATTTAATCCATCAACTAGATTTACTACTTAGAGGTAAGGGCAAATAACCTCTTGCCCATATATTACCTTAATTTTCGTAAAAATATGGTTCCGGATTCGCTATCTCTGTTCCAGTTTGGAACATTGAGACAGGAGGTGAGACAGTGCAATACGGAGCTATTTTAAAAGCATTACGAGTAAAAGCAAATCTTACTCAGCAACAATTAGCAGATAAATTACATCGCAGCCGATCATGTATTTCCAAGTTTGAAAAAGAAACAAAAACGATTGATATGCCAACCTTCATGCAGTGGGTCCAAATTACAGATGGACAAGTTGCAGCGGCTGCCATGATGTATGGGGTGGATGCCTTATCAATTATTAATCAAGTATTACCAATTATAGGAGGAGGTTTTATTTGGTGGTTGCTATGACAATAATCAAGCATCGAAAGGCAATTTACGGAGCTTTTGGAGCTATTGAAACCAATATGATTTTGGAAGATTACGATATTGCCATTGAACGAGCCTATGACATTATCAGAAGTTTAGAAGCTTTGCAAGGTAGTCAAAAAATTGACTTTGCGGAGATTGATAAGGTCATAAAAAACCTTCAACAGATGGAAGTGCAGAATGTTCAAATTTAAAAAGTGGGACAGATTATCGTTACAACAACGCTTAGTATCTGTGGGAAATTGGTGGTTCAGATGGTGAAATGGCTAGTGAACTATTTGTATATGCCTGATGATGGGCGAGATCAAAGGCATAGGGAGTTTTGTGTGAAATGTGGACTACTCACGATTGTCATTGGTATTCCAGTAATCATGATTTGCTGGCAATAAAAAAGCTGCTTAATCGGTTGCAACGATTAAACAGCCAGATCATATAAACAAATCAATCATATCACATTATTTATTTCTCGGGAAATGGTAAATCAAATTAAGTAATTAGGCGGTTGCGAGTCTACTCGCTCTCGTCAAGCAGTTCATAATCCTACTCCTTGAATTGGTCGATTAGCCAAAACATTATGAGCTGCTTGATGGGACAATCCATCTGAAAGTAGGTGAAAGACATGCGTATTGTTTTCTTCAAGCGTTTATCGGATCAAAAAGAATTTCGATTTTTACAAGTAAAGAACACGGGGGTTGAAGGAGTCGCTAAAGATGGTGAAGTAGTGACATTGAAATTTGTTGAACGTACACCTCTTTATTCTCAATCTTGTACAAAGTAAAAACCACTGTTTGCGACAGTGGTCTGAAAAAAATATTTACAAAAATAGTTACTTAGTATTTTACGCCATGGGCTTCAAAAAATCAACTAGGGGGAAGAATATGCTTTTTTCCGAAAGTAATGTAAACATTTCAGCGGCATTGGCGAAAGCTTGGGCTACTATTCAAACGCCTAAACACAATGCAAAAGTGAATGTACGCACTAAAAATGGTGGTTCATATACGTTTGAATACACTGATCTAAATGGCATTTTGGATGCCGTCAGACCTATATTTGTTCAAAATCATTTATCGATCATTCAGAACAGCTATACAACAGTTGAAGGCAATTTAACAATGGCTTGTGTAGAAACCATATTCTTGCATGAATCAGGAGAGTATGTGAAATCTTATCCACTTAAATTCCCAGCAGCCACAAGTATGCAGGATTTCGGTGGTCAGATTACTTACATGAAGCGCTATAGTTTGTCGGCTATGTTAGGGCTCGCTACAGAGAAGGATGATGATGCCAATGGTGCGAGTGGAAACGAGTATCAATATATGAATCAACCACCTCCAAAACAGCCAAATACTAGTGGACAATCACAACAACAAAAGAATCAGCCTAACAACACTGGTCTAAGGACTCAAGAACAATTTAATACAATAGCGAACTTGTTGAGTGAAGTTGCTGCAGTTTATGGCTCAGATCCTAATACAGTTTATAACGGTGCCATGCAGAAATGTAAAATACCTGATAAGAATTCGGATATTTTAACAACGAAAGAAGCGGATAGCTTAATTCAGTATTTGCGTGCTATCAAAATGCAAGTAGCGCAATGAATTATGTACCACATAGAGTTTTATTGCCTCAATGGATTTTTGAGCAGGCAAAAGGAAATAAAGATGAAATAAGGCGTCTGGTGCTCACATACATGCAACGCTACCCACATTACAGAACTACTGAAATACGTGGTAGTTTCGCAATATGTGAGCGAAAAGACGGCTTTTTATAGGAGGGCAAACCAAATGTTTACAACAGGTAATACAACCGTAGATGCAATTGGGAATATGCATTTGGAAGGGAATGTGATACCACATACCTGGTATGAAAATATTCGCTTGGAAAGTACAGGAAAACCCGATTTAATTGCCATTACCTTACTAAGTGAAATTGTGTATTGGTACCGTCCTTCCTATGTGAAAGAAGAAGAGTCAGGACGATTGATAGGCATGAATAAGAAGTTCAAAGCTGATGCTTTACAACGTTCCTATGACAGTTTTGTAGCCCAATTTGGCTTTAGTAAAAAACAAGTCAGAGAAGCAATGGATCGCTTAGAACAATTAGGCTTAATTATTCGAGATTTTCGTACTATCTCAAAAAATGGAACTAGCTTATCTAACGTATTATTTATCAGTTTAAATGTAGGACTTTTAGAAGGTATTACCTTTATAGGCAATAGGGTGTTACCCAAAAAGGAAACAGGGTCTTTCCCATATGGTAAGGAGGGTCTTACTGATATGGGCAATAGGGTATTGCCCGTACGGGAAACACCTATTACCGCTGAGGGTAATACGTATACAGAGATTACTACAGAGATTACAAATACAGAGATTACTAAAAAGAAAAGCGGAAGTCGCAAACGAGTTTACGACGAATCCTCCATCCATTATCAATTGGCTTATATGCTCTATGAAAAAATTTTACAAGACGACCCTAGTTTTAAATTGCCGAACATGGATAGTTGGTCAGATCACATACGGTTGATGATGGAAAGAGATAATCGTAATGAAAAACAAATCGAGTATTTAATCAACTGGTCTCAAAATAATTCATTTTGGAAATCCAATATTCTATCTACGAAAAAATTACGTGAAAAAGCAACAACCCTTATTCGGCAAATAAAAGCTGAGCATACTCCCTCGTCGATTCAGCGTCGACAAGGAAATGGACGCACAGAAATCGTACCTGAATGGTTCCATAAACGTAACGAGGAGAAGCCAGTACCTGTACCTGTAGAAGTAGGACAAGAGATAGACTTTGAAGCTGAACGACAAAAAATCTTAGCCACATTAAAAAGCTTTGGAAAGAAGGTTGGCAATGAGTAGACATCAAAAAATCCGCAATCATTTAATAAAAGCGCTACAAGCTAAAGGTGTACAGGTAAGTAATTTCACTGATATAGCAATTGTACAAGCGTTGAAAAAGGGAGAATGAGTATGGCTCCAGTTAAATCCGTACCATTCCGTATTGTTACAGAACCTCGAACTGTTCAGGTGGGTGAAAAAATTGAGTTTGAGGAAAGCTCAGCACGTATTACGACCATCAAAAAAATTGAGTTTTTACCTGGTGATTATATTGCAGTTATTGGTCTATGTAGGGAGGTTAGAGTGTGATTACAAATGAGCAAGTAGCAGAACGCATTAACCAGCTCATTAAAGAGTATGAGTTCCCGCTTCCAGTCCTACAAGACGTACAAAAGTGATTAAGTGACAGCAACTGTCCACACTATGCTATGCAGCAACTAAGGTACTTAGAAAATAACGTACATGCTGGCATCGCAACAAAAAGGGAGGATTCAAACAAATGATAAATCGTACTGTTTTAGTTGGTCGGCTTACTAAAGACCCTGAACTACGTTACACACCAAACGGTATTGCATCATGCCGCTTCACAGTTGCAGTCAATCGCACATTTGCTAATGAACAGGGAGAACGTGATGCTGATTTTATTAGCTGTGTAGCATGGCGTAAACAGGCTGAAAATCTAGCAAACTATCAACGTAAAGGCGCATTAATTGGCTTAGAGGGGCGTATCCAAACAGGTAGCTATGAGGGTCAAAATGGTCAAAGAGTTTATACCACTGACATTGTAGCGGATAGCATCCAATTTTTAGAACCACGTAGTAATACTGGTGGAGCTCAAAGCAATCAGCCATATTATCAAAATCAACCGAATGCACATCAGCCTCAATATGGTGGACAAGCATACGGAAATAATCAACCAAATCAATCATTTGGTGGCTCTATGTCTGGACAGGGTTCATTTGGCGGCAATACAGCTTATCAGCAAAATCAGCCTCCTATGAATCAGCCGAATTATAAGCGTGTAGATGAAGATCCATTTGCAAACAATAGAGGACCTATTGAGGTATCTGAGGATGATTTACCATTTTAACGGATGATAAGGGGAAGTATCATGAATCGTTGTAAAAGATGTAACAGACCTTTAAAAAGCGGTGAATCTATAGTACGACGATATGGGTTCACATGCTGGCAACGGCATTTGGATGATTTGGAAGAGGAGTTTTTGAAAAATTAGCTCACTATATATGACGTGCTAGAAGCGGAAAATCAAGAAGAGATGGGGATGCAGGGTGCCAACTAAACAACGCAAAAAAGGAAAATGTGTTAATGCTGGTGTTTGTACCAATTTGAAAGTGGGGGAGGAATATTTCCTTTTTCCACATGGGGGATTAGCTTATAACGTAAGCAGATTCCCTCATCCGGGTGCTCATTTCGGCACCTACCAAAAGAGCCGCTTTGAGTTAGTAGAGGCTACTATGGAAGTGCCAGCGCAAATAACAAGCAAATACCGAGCTCGTGTCGTTAAGCCTCCTTCGCATTTTTATAGGGTTGGCGAGGAGTATGTCATCACGGAACCGAAAGCAAACGGCTACTACGATGTGTTTTTGAAATCCCGCCCTGATGTTGCTCCTGTTGGTTCTTACAAGAATACTAGTTGCTTTGAACGTATAGAGCACTTAGGCGAATCAGAAGCAGCTGTGGTCGGTGACATCGTAGAAATTATGGATGAATCGCTCATAAGACGTAAACATTATGAAAATGGTAAACAGGCAACAGTGATAGAAAACTTTTATGGCTGTATATCAATTCAACTAAACGAGCAGCCAGTAGATAAAAAGGTCATAGGTAGCGTGCTTTTAGTAGGTGATGAACT
>NZ_JBXAPF010000032.1:0-56699 GCF_058803665.1 Lysinibacillus sp. GW821-FHT14F06 | reverse complement strand
TAGCCTGGAACGGAAATCACCTTCATTTTGACTAAATATTCACAAAGAGTCCCTTGACTATTTAATTTTTCAACACTATGAGACGTCATTAAGACGTCTCTTCTACTATATCTACTAAGGAATCAAATTCTAATATCTCGCCCTTAGCCTTTGTTTTTTCCAGCACCTCTAAATACTCTTCTTTTCGATCGATGAGTCGTTCTTGCTGCAATTTTTGATATGAATGAAGAAAATCATCACTAGCTGCTTTTCCCATTAACTCACCTCATTTAGTAGTATTAATTAGCTCTATTATAATATTGGTAATTTTTTCTGACAATTAAATTTTCTTTTTTGATTATTACGTACTAAATTTAATGAAGGATAAAAGACTTAAAACTGTGCTAAATGATATTATTATTTATCTACATCGATTCTTTATTTTAATGAAAGTACGGAAGCACTCTTTTTTCTACAACTTGCTCACCAGCACTTATCCATCTACTTTTATCATGGATATGTGCATCCTTGTCTAATGGTGTCTGAAATTGGCTTACTCCAGAAGCATCTAGTAAAGAGCCCTCATCATAATCTAAGCCAACATTTGCCACGTGCTTTATTACAAATGGGTTTTGGAAGCGTATTTTGGCATCTTCATTATCCAGCTCTCCTTCTGTTACAATAAAAGGCACACGTAAATAAATTGTCTCTCCGCCCTCTTTCCACAATACCGTATCAAAGCTTCCTTTATAATACTCCCAGTTACCACCAATGGTAAATCCACGACCTTCAATTTTATCACGTAAATAGCCAAATTCAATTTCTTTTCCCACTATTTTTGAATCAAATTGTAACAATTTTGAACCCTCCTTCATATTACTTGCTAAAAGTCTATCCTAAAAAGAGGAATTACAAACTCTACTAGTAAAAAGTGGGTGACAATAAAGTAAAGTTTCTAGTTTCCCATACAAAATAAATTGGAACAACATCCTTATAATCAACGTGCTCGCTACTACCTATTTATATGGGTTAAATATGTACTTATGAAGTCAATCCATTTACACTATAATTGTAAAGTGAAAAACAATCGGCCTTTTAAAATAATCATTTAAGTAAAGGAGTGTTAGCTATAATGAAAAAATTTGTAGTTAGTTTGATTCTATTACTTTCTCTCTCATTTCTTCTTGCTGGCTGCGGGAGTAAGGATGTACCTTATGACTATGAATATGATCGCTAAAAACCCCCATAAAAAGTCTCGAAACCTTGTATAAATACAAAGTTTCGAGACGATTATTTAGCTCAATTATAATTTGTGTCTTTACGATTATTTTTCAAAAATTAATAAATCTCCTTCTATTCTCAATTTCAAACCCCTTTCCTGACCATTTTGATCCTTTAAGTTTAATCCTTTCTGTTGACGAATGGCATTTTCCTTTCTATCCATTCTCTAAACCTATATTGATAATTACTTTTAACTTATACAGGCAAAGGCTACATACTTTCAAAAAACAAAAAGACTATAAAACAAAGCGGGTTAATCGCCCGATGTTCCATAATCTTTTATATTTATCTTGACCTCGTATGTGATGGGAACCTCACTAAATATTTGATCCCAATTCTTTTTTACTTTTTCCCACACTTTAGGATATTCAATTCTTAAGCTATTGCCAAATCCCGAAACATCAGTTTGATATTGTTGCTGTATCTTCTTTAATACATTGTCTATCAAGCGCTCTACTTCTTTTTTTGTCGTTTGTTCTGCTATTTTCAGAAATTTATTGTTGAATGTTTTTTCGGTTAGCACCCAATGTTCTGCAATTCGACCTTCAGACTCTATTTTGACATGAAATGAAATACTGTCTCCCTTTACTGAAGGCAAAATTTTACTTTTCATAGATAATGCCTCATATATGATAGGCTGATTTGTCTTTTCGTCAAAACTTTCTACTAAACCACCTTTAGCTTTTCCAGTTATCCATGAAATCCCTTCTAATTCTAGTGCATTTAAAGAACCTCGAAATGTTTTTGTTTTCCCTTCGATGACTGCAGCACCCACAAATTTTACTTCTCCGTTTTCAGAAACTACATATTGTAACAAAAAACTAGCATTCGAATTTAATTTCCCCTCTAACTTGGCAAATGTCATAGGAGGGAGAATTTTAGATGTTCTTTCATGACCCTGAATCATCTCCCTAAGTTGAAACGCTGGAATTTTTGTCTGTTCATTTGATTCAAGTATGTCACTAGCACGATTTTTAGCAATAAGCAAAACGCCACTAGGCCTTATCTCCAGCTCTCTTAGAAAAAAATCCAATGTCTGTTTTAAATTCAATGTACTCGCTAAATCCTCTGCAATAATAATTACTTTAGAATGTTCTGCAAAGGCCCGTTTGTCAATTTTTAATAACATGTTTCGTAAGGTGGGGAGTACAGTATCTCCAGTTTCAGAAACATTTTTATAGGCCTGTTGATGCACAGTTCCACCTTTTGCTCCAGTAGCAGTTGTCTCTGAGGTTACTAATTGATTGGTTATCGTAATGAGCTCTCTATTTGAAGGCCTCCCTTCTTGCTCCTCCAAGCTTCCCGAAAAATCACTGTTTGTGGCTAAGTCCAAGGAAGTACCTGCTACTAGACCTAAATCTTCTATTTCTTTATTACTCCAGCATCCTGATAAGGGTAAAATGATTACAGATAACATCGTCCCCAACAGAAATCTTTGATACAAACGCATTAATGTCATGCTTTTTCACCCTTCAGTCTCGAAATAATAAGTAAAATTATCGGTAGTATACCGAAAAGAATAATAGCAGCATGGCCTATCTGATCGCCAAATTTAAATAAATCATTTATATTTTTTGGTGTCATTGCGATCATATATATAACAGGTAGCAAGCCAAACAAGAAAGGTTGAATATTAGTTTGAAAGAGTTGAGCTAGGCCTAATGCAGCCGCATAATAAGTAATTGTAAACGTAGCAAATATTTGCATAATCCATATAACAAGTAAAAAGGATTCGAATCGTTCAAAGATTAAGCCCGGAATTTCATAACTTCTCATTAATTCAATTGTGGGCCATGTTCTTGTCACAACTCCCTCTATAGATAATGCACCTATCACCATTACAACCGTAATCACATAAAAAATGAGAGGAATTATTAAACCAACTACTACAATTCTCACAGCCTTCGTTTTATCAGCTGGCTTCATAAATGCGACTAGTAGCAACATTATTTCTGGACCTAAAAATGCCAATGTAGCCGTTTTTATTCCTTTTAACATCGGGGTAACACCTAAGCCTAATACGGGACGAAGATTGTCTATCTCAAAAATTCCAAAGCTTAAAAAGGCAACCAGCAAGAAAATAACAAATGTAATGGGGAAAATGATTTCAAATAAACGAGCAATCGAGTTTATACCGCTACTAACCAAATATAGACCAACCCACATAAAGGGCAAAATAATTGCCCAGGTGGGGGTGCCCTCTAACAAAAAAAGAGAGGTCACCTCAGCCATTGTTCTGACCTCAAATGCAGAAATTGTAAAAAAATAGCTAATTATCAGCAAGCTTAGAATCCAGCCAAGCCATCTTCCAACAATTATTTGGTTGTACTGATAAAAGGTTTTCTCAGGAAATTGCTGACTTAATTTCACAATAATGATCCCTGCAATCATCGCAATAATGCCTCCTAAAAAAACACTAATCCATACATCTGGTGTTTTCACCTTCTCTACAGATGCTCGAGGCAGTGTAAGAATTCCAGTTGCAAGAATATAATTGACAAGGATAACAAGTGCCTGTGAAGAGCTAATTTTATCTTGTGAACTAATTATCATGCTAAGTCAATGTCCTTTCTAGAGGATTAATCTTTGCGGATAGGATCTTTCGTATGCAGCATCTTAGGACGGCGCTTCATCATCATTAGTGGCATACGAACCATAAAATCTTTCCAATCACTCGCTCGATATGGAATGGTTGGACTTACATAAGGAACGCCAAAACTTTTTAGTTTTACTAAATGACTACATAGAAAAAGGAAGAACAATACAACCCCAAATAATCCAAATATTGCGGCAAAAAACATCGAGACAAATCGAAGTAATCTCAATGTTATACCTGCACTATATTGAGGGATAGCAAAGGAAGAAATCGCCGTTAACGCTACCACAATGACCATAATTGGGCTCACTATTCCAGCTTGAACGGCAGCTTCTCCAATAACCAGTCCTCCCACAATTCCCATTGTTGGTCCAATCGGTTTAGGTAGGCGAAGTCCAGCTTCTCGTAATATTTCGATGGCTACCTCCATAATCAATGCCTCTATTATTGCAGGAAAAGGAACCCCTTCTCTTGTTCCCATCATGGACAATGCTAGTTTTGTCGGTATTAAGCCTTGATGAAAAGAGACAAATGAAATATATAAGGAGGGTGCAAAAAGGGTAATGCCCGCCGCTAGATATCGGAGCAGTCTAATTAATGAACTGGGTAGCCAGCGCTCATAATAGTCTTCAGGTGATTGCAATAGCATGCTAAAAGTAACAGGAACGATTAGAACATATGGTGTTCCATCAAGTAAAATCGCTACTCGTCCCTCTAGCAAAGCCCCCATCACTCTGTCAGGCCGTTCTGTATTCTGTACTTGTGTAAATGGGCTGAGGAAATTATCCTCTATCATTTGCTCTATATAGCCTGATTCAGGTACATCATCTATATTAATTTTATTGATTCTATGTTTGACCTCTTCCACTAAGTTAGGATCAGCAATCTCTTTTATATAGGCAATGACTAATTCTTTTTTGGAGCGCTGACCAACCTGGATAGGAATCATGGATAGGTCACAATTTTCTCCATGCTGTCGTAATAAAGCAGTATTATCACTTAACGTTTCTGTAAATCCTATCCTTGGACCTCTAACCAATGCCTCCGATACAGGTTCTTCATAATTACGCGATTTATTTTTTGTGGTACCCAAAATAAACACCTGTTTCATACCATCCACTACTAATAAAGTAGATCCAATCAATACTTTTGCTACCGATTTTTTAACATCATGCTCCTCGGTTAACTCACTTATTGTAAGGACATTATTTGTTATATGCTTTTGTAAATCAATGGGAGTTAAATCTTGATTTTTTGTTTCTGAAAACCCTCCCATTAATGAAGTTAAAATATGCTTATCAATTAGCTCTTTATCAGATAATCCTTCTAGAAAAATAATTGCTGCACGATTACCAGTGTTACCAAGATAAAACTCTCTAAAATGCACATCCCAGTTATGTCCAATTGCATTTCTTATAAATGAGAGGTCTTGGGTAATATCACCTGTAAAGTCAGGGAACGAAACCTGAACATGTTTTGAATTTATCCATTTTTGATTTTCCACTTCTGCTGTTTTGATTTCTAGCATTCCATTTTTCTTCCGATGAAGTATCAATCCATTAAACAATTTGTACAGAATATAAGGAATGAGAAATACCAAAAACCCTTGTAGAAATACTCTCCATTCTGGTATGTAGGATATCACCTTTTCCCACATAGTTATCACCCTCACTAACTGCTGTCTATATCTATAACTCCATCTTTATCTATCCATTAGCTTTTTAAACTTACAGTAAGCATTCTTTCCCAACCAGCATAATTATTTACGAACAGAAAAAGGATAGGAATATGTTTTATAAAATAGGATATGGTATAGTATCTACATTGAATAAATAGAAGGTGAAGAAATATGCTAGAAGTCAGTGAAAGTAAATTAACACAGTATATCATCCATTTTATAAGTGACTCACTTGTGCTAGGTGAAGAATCGTTTACACAACCCGAGGTCATGCTAGAAGCAGCTTTTACACAACTAGCATTTAGCAAAATCGATTTAGAGCAGCAATATGAATTTTTCCATGAAACTGATATTGCCTTAAATGAGGTATATACATATGTAAGTACCATTTTTAAAGAGGAAAAAGGCTTTCTTGAGCAATCCAAAAACATTGCTACTCATTTATATAGCGTCTCTCAGCACCCTAATATTAAAAGCGGTGAATTATTTATCGGCTTGTTTGACAATTGCTTCTTTATGAATGAAGCTAAAAAAATTGTTGCTATTGTCAAAATTGATGAGAAAGAAATGTTTTTAGATGTTAAGAATGATCAAAACAAAATGATTATTCATGGTATTGACGGCATTAATGTAAAGAAAATCAATAATATGGCCATCATCGTGGATATGGGTGAGGAGCAAGTGCCTGCTGTATTTATAAAAACGAAGAGAAAAGAGGATATTGTCTATTGGCAGGAACGCTTTTTAAAGATTAAAGCAGCGGATGAATATTATCACAAAACGAATTTGGCGTTAACAGAATGTAAAAAGTATATTCTTAAAGAAGATAATTTTTCAAATACAGAAAAGCTAGGGTTATTAAATAAAACGCTAGATTACTTTAGAAATGAAGATGAGTTTCAAGTAAATGAATATATCGAAACGGTATTTGATAAGACCGATTCCACACAAAGAGATATAATCATAAATTCTGTAAAACCCTATGAAACAATTATTTCTGAAAGCGCACTTGAAAAAGCCGAGAAAAAATATAAACGAAAAATAAAGCTAGACTCTAATATTGAAATTCAGGTCAATGTACAAAATATCGAGCAGGTAGATGAACTAATCGAAGTAGGCTATGATGAAGCCACAAATCGCAAGTATTATAAAATTTATTTTCAAGAAGAAATCTAATCAAGTAATTCAATGAAAATAGAATGCTCCTATTAGGTAGACAAATTGTGTTTAGCTAATGGGAGTATTTTTTATAGAAAATTTCCGTAAAACAGCACATCCAAAATTGTTAATATGTTACAATTTAAATACTTTATAAGGGGGTTTTTTATATGTCAATTATTGATGAATTACAATATTACGTGGATAGTGCTTCCATTGGCATTGTACTTGAGCTTCTCCTAGTAACAACTTGCCTTTCTACTATCATCTATGTGGTCACTAAAAATCAATATATTTCATACTTATCATCGGCACCGATATTTTATTTTATGTCCTTCTTCTTCTATCACAATTCACACTTTATTCTGCTAATAGTAGCCATGACGATTCAAGCTTCTGTTATTCTCTTTATTCAAAAGAAAAATCTGTTCAAAGCACTTATAGAAAAAGACCGTACTATAAAAACTAATTAGCATCACTCAAGCTGCAAATAATAGCAATTTGCAGCTTGATTTTCTAAACATGTCCAAATTTTAGTGCACATGCCCAATCAGGTCTATTTAGTTTTTCACTTTGCTTTATCGCATCTGTCACATCATAAGTAATATTTATTTGCTCAAAAATCCATCGACCATCACGTTTTTTCACAATTGTATAATTAGCAAAGGGTGTCCCCGACTCCATTTTATAATAGAAGGGTTCTTCTTCCTCATATGCAAGCAAACCGACACTTCCAGGATTAGCTATAACTTTGCCATTTGGTAAATAAACAATGTCTGATAAATGAGAATGACCACAAAATATGATATTTTGCGGAATTTCCTTGACTAGATTCATTATATCTTGTGGTTGCTTAAGAATTGCATCGTTGAGCGTTATATCATGCAATAAATACTGTTCGTCACTTTTTGGAGAGGCATGACAGAAATAAAAATCTTCTGTCTGAATGGAAAATGGCAGATTGTTTAACCAATTTTTATGCTCATTCTCCAGCATATCTATTACATATTGCGCAGTTAGATTATCTGATGATGCTTGTAACAATATACGATCGCAATTACCACTAACACTTTTTATGTCCACTCCCTTTAATAAATCATATGTTTCTAACGGGAAAAGCGGTCCATACAGTATATCACCTAAATTATAGATACTAACAATATTTCGTTGCTGTATATCATCTAATACTGCCTTTAATGCATCTTTATTGCCATGAATATCCGATAATACTGCTACGTTCATAATTTCCCTACCTTATAGTATTGGATTGGTACTACTCTATACAAATTAATCAGGTAAAATGAAACAACAAAAAGGACTAGGTTCAAAATAAATGAAATACCTAGTCCTCTCTGCTGTTTCTAGAAATAAGACTTTGACAAGATTACATGCATAGCATACTACATCGTACTAAACAAATACTGAACAAAATTAAATTCATTGATTTATTAAGTATTTGATAATGCATATTTATATGTTTGAAAAAGTCGTTACTTTCAATTTCAAACTATCCACAAATTGATTAATTTGTTCCATTTTTACTATTAAACATAATGCCGGACCGCATTCTCTTAAGCCATAATTATTCTTTTCCTTTGCATCTAATACAAAAATTAATTTAAAACGAGGCTCATTTTCCTGTCTTTCATGTTCAGGAACTTGGAACAGTCCATAGTCAGGAAAATAATAGGTACCATATTCAGGAATATGATAAATACACAAACCTGGATCATGGGGTTCAAGCATACTTAGGTGTGTATGATCAACTCGTTTTAGATCATCTAATAATTTTAGAAAATCTCTTTTTAAGCAAGAGATTTCTGTATGTATCTCTGGGAAAGTAGGACCAGTGCGAAAAACAATACCAAATTTCACACTCTCATCATTAACTAATATTAATTTAATTTCAACTTCACAACTGGGCTTGCTAGAATGATCCTTTAAAATAGCCATAAATAAGCTCCTTTTAATTAATTAAATTATGAAAAATCAAATATTCACAACTTTCCACGCTTTGCAGCATCCTTACTTCAAGTTAGATTTTATTAATATTCAGTGCAATAAATTGTGAATCTATGAGTCAAAATCAGCTGAACTTCCAGTGTCTGCATCATGTCTACTGTTTTTGCTAAATAACCACAAAAACCATGCTTATTGTTGGACATAAAAGAATCCTCCTAATTAGGATATTAGAAGGAATACAAACAGTTCAAATAAATTTTTTCACATTGTTAAATGGAATATCGCTCAAATAGTTTTTTTCATCAATACCCTTATAACTACATTTGTCACAATTTTATGTATGGGATGGAGCAGTCCAAAAGAGCCACTATTTCGAGATTGTGTAGCTGTTTATATCATTATGCGGTAAGGATTTAAACAGCATTTGTCTGCACTTTCTTTTGTTTTAGAAAAGCAGTTTAAGGATAAATCTTAACGAAATCAGATATCATTATTAACATTCAATCATCTAATAATGCCAAAATGCGCTCATAATAATATATGATTTCGTCTGAAAGAGGTTAATTAAGTAAAGACAAATATTTTACCAACCGCCACGTTTTTGAATTTCGTCTGTTTTAGCATCAATGTTTCGAGCAAATTCTTTTACTTTTTGTACAGAATCATCAACTTGGCGTTTCGTTGTTTGAATGCGGTTTGCCAAGCTAATCAATTGCGAAGGCTCTGGTGGATTTGGCTGATTCGCAAGCATCAGTAATTCTTGTTGAATACCTTCGAAATTAATGCCAGCATTTGAAATCATGTCACAAGCCAAAGTGATTTGAGATGCTGTGTGATCTACTGAATCAGCAACTCGCTGATTGTTATTCCAATTCATTCGACCTCCACCTGTATATGAATTCATTTATCGCTCCCCCTATCCTTGCAGCCTATCTGTTAACTCGTCGATATCAGTAATCTTTTTGTTAACACTATCAGTAAAAGAATCAATTTCATCCGTTAATTTGTCAACGTCTTTTACATTACGTTGAACTTCTGCCAAGTTATTTAATGCATTTTGCACCTTACCTGTAATCCCCATAGCTACACTATCTAGCATTGCTTTTACATGAGGTGGTGCATCTTGACCAACTTGCGCTAGCAACATATCAACTTGAGGCTGAATTTCAGTCAATGTCGTTTGAGCATTAATTAATTCGCGTGAACAAGAATTCAACTCATTATCGATTTTGTCCGAAGAACGGTCAATATTTGCTTGAATATCCTTAATTTCACCTAACACTTTATCAATTTTATTGCCAACTTCTCTTGCAGTTGATTTACTAATAATCATAATAGCAAGCTCCTCCTAAAAAAAATGTTAATTCATATATAGATTACCAAAAAAATCTTCTTCTTCCTAGCTTCTATATACAAAAATTTCTTTTAAATTCCCTTGCTTAAAACCTCTAAAGTTTGTTATATCAGTATTATTCGATAATTCTTTTTTCAAATTACCCCTAAATAACAAGACTCTTTGTCATAAAGATTTTAGAGAAACAAATCACTTACTTCTTAGTACTTTCAAACAATGCTCATTTGATGAAATGAAAAAGACCAGTTACTCACTAGTAATGAGTCACCTGGTCAATTGTTATAGCTCTGTAAGTTATTCTTCTCAATCAATGTATAAAAACTCTTTTTAATTAAAGGGACTACTTATAATATTTATAAGATAACTACTGATTTCCTAATCCAAATTAAACATTTATCTTCATTTTTCTACTTATACTTTCCATTCCTAAATGTTTATAGAATTCAATTGCATTTGTATTGAAGTCCTAAACATTTAATTCAGTAGATAAAGCTCCTCTTGCTTTTGAATTTCCTTTTTTACACCAAAATCATTTATAAAATGAACTAAGATGTGCATTATATGTAGACCTATATACATTCAGGACTGTCCTAAAAATCATCTGAAATGGACTTTTTGGACAACCCCTAATGAATATTGAAAATAGTAATAAGTTAATTTACAAGTTTTTGGTTATATTCAACCCATTTTTCCATCTCTCTCTCCACTGCTCGGTTTTGCCATTCAAACCAAATAGCAGAACATTCACTACAATGACTGTCTACGCCTTTTTTTCCATTCATATCATTACATGTAAATATAGTCTTTTTACGACAGCTGTAACAGTAAATTTCTACATCTTTATAAAATTCCATAGCTATCAACTCCTACAATTTACACCTATTTCTTTCCGTTTTTCATATAAATTATTCTAATTTATAAAGAAATTATCTAGTGTGCAACAGGTATGAAGGTAAACATACTAAAGCATAATGAAAAAAGATCGTTTAAGAGCAACCGAAGTAAATGAATACTAAATTCCTTATATACTAATTCATTATCTTATGAACTTCTTTCAATAATCTACAATAAATCCCCTTCGTTCAGCTATTTAGCACATCTACCTAATTATCGATTCTGTAAACATTACCAATAAAATGGGTTTTACTCTTCTTGGTTTGTAGCGTAAACTTTTTTACTTAAGAGGGGAGGAAATATTTATGTCTCAAATAAGACACGTGAAAATTTTAGGCACAGGAAAATATTTACCAAGTAAAAAAGTATATGCGCGTGAAATAGATGAATTATTAGGGGTAAAGGCAGGCTGGGTAGAACAAAAATCAGGTGTTGCAATGCGGTCTTTCATTGTAAATGAAACGGCCTCTGAAATGGCAACTTTTGCAGCAATGGAAGCGATTAAAGCTTCGGGTTTACATAAAAAAGATATTGATTGTATTGTAAGTGTTAGCGGAACAATGGAACAGCCTATTCCATGTAATGCGGCACTTGTTCAAAAGCAATTAGGTTTAAGTGATTCTAAAATCCCCTGTTTTGATATTAACTCTACATGTTTAAGTTTCGTAACAGGATTTGATACGATTTCCTATTTAATACATTGCGAAAGATATAGAAATGTGCTTCTAGTATCTAGTGATATTGCCTCAGTAGGATTAAATTGGGAGGCTAAAGAAAATGCCATTTTATTTGGAGATGGCGCTGCTGCTGTCGTCATTACAAAAACGCCTGAAAATGAAACTTCTAAAATACTATCTGGACATATGGAAACATTTAGTGAAGGAGCACATATTACCGAAATTAGAGGTGGAGGCACAAAATTACACCCTACTAATCCTAATGCACATGAAACCGACTTTTTATTTGATATGAATGGGAAATCCGTTTTTAAATTATCTTCCAAAAATATTGGCGCTTTTATGGAGAAATTATTAGCTACATCGAATTGTACAATGAATGATATCGATTTAGTTGTTCCACATCAAGCAAGTGGTATGGCAATGAGAATTTTAAGGAATAAATTAGGAATAGAAGAGGCAAAGTTCATGAACATTATTCATAATCATGGAAACACAATTGCTTCCAGTATTCCAATAGCTTTACATGAAGCCATTGTGCAACATAAAATCCAGCGTGGAAATAAAATTATGCTTATCGGAACATCAGCAGGACTTTCTATCGGAGGGGTTGTGTTTGAATACTAATATTCTACTGACAGGCGGGCGTGCCCCTGCCACTTATTATTTTGCCCGTTTGTTAAAGCAGCAAGGCAAGACCTTATTTATGGCTGAAAGTTTACCACAGCACCTATGTATGCACTCTAACCTATTTGAAAAAAACTTTCATGTTCGTTCACCTAATAAAAATCGTGATGCCTATATTCAGGATTTAATTAAAATCATTCAAGAAAACAACATTGATTTAATAATACCAACCTGTGAAGAAGTGTTTCATATTGCCTATGGCTATGAACAGCTTTCTCAATATTGTCGGGTCTTTTGCGAACCGTTAGAAAAAATTAACGTCTTTCACCATAAAGGCTTGTTTATCAACACGTTAAGTGGTTTTTTTAGTAAATATATAACTGCCCCTTTTACTGTAGTAATTGATACAACTACTATTCACTCTAAAGCAGAGATTGCCAGTATTCTAAAGGCGAACCACATTAACTTAAGCCATGAATATGTATGTAAGCCTGCTTATTCAAGATTTGGAACGGAAGTTGCTTTTAAGAAAGAGCATGAAATAATTGAATATCTATATTTTAAAAAAACGATTTGGGTTATCCAAGAAAAAATCGAGGGTATACAAATTTGTACGTATGCTATAGCAGACAAAGGCTTTATGAAGTACTATAGCGCTTATCAAACAAATGATCAGGTTGGGCTTGGTGCTACCATTTATTTTGAGCCTTTTCGTAATGCCAAATTGGAAGAATTCATGAAGCTTTACATCGAAAAATACCAATATACTGGCCAAATTGCTTTTGATTTAATTATGACGAACAAGGGCGAATTTTATCCGATAGAATGCAACCCTAGAACAACTAGCGGTATTTGTCTCTTTCCTCTTCAACAGCACGGAAATAACACTGCTTCCTATATTATTGGGAGAGAGACAACGATGTTAGGCTTAGCCATGCTCCAAACATTGCTCTCAAAAAACTTTTTTAAACAGCTTCGTAAAATGGCGAAAGCAAAGGATATTGTTTGGAATTCAAAAGATAGAAAGCCGTTCTTTGGCCAAATAAGCAGCTTTTTTTATTTATTAAAGGAAGCGAAGAGAAGAAAAATCTCTAGTTATCAAATGAGTACCATGGATATAGAATGGAACGGAGAGGAAATTGTAAATGAGTAATATTTTGGTTACAGGAGCAACAGGCTTTTTAGGACAGCATGTTGTAAAAAGGCTCGTTGTTAAAGGGTATAATGTGACTGCTATTGGACGTAATAAAACAATTGGGAAAACACTTCCTAAAGATGTCCGATTTATTTCCCTTTCTTTAGAGGATAGAAAAGGAATTTTCAATGCTATGCAGAACCAAGATGTTGTTATTCATTGTGGAGCACTTTCCTCGGTTTGGGGTAAATACGAAGATTTCTATACATCTAATGTAGTCGGTACACAAAACATGGTTGATGCTGCCCTTTTGCACAATATAAAAAGATTTGTTCACGTTTCCACACCAAGTATTTATTTTAATTTGCAAGATCGATCAAAAATAGATGTTAAAGAAGATAGTTTATTGCCTAATCCTGCAATTAACTATTATGCTGACACAAAAAGAAAAGCAGAAGAGGTTGTAGACGAAGCATTTAGAAAAGGATTAGCTACCATTACCATAAGACCTCGTGCGTTATTTGGTCCTGGAGATAATGCTATTATTCCTAGATTAATTAAGGCCAATCAAAAATCTGGCATACCATTTATAAATGGTGGAAAGGTATTAACAGATATTACATATGTTGAAAATGTTGTAGATGCCTTATGTCTTTGTCTGGATTCGGATGAAAAAACCTTTGGTCAAAAATATAACATCACAAATGGTGAGCCAGTGTATTTATGCGATATTTTAGAAAAAGTCTTTAGTATGCTGAACCAGCCTATGAGGAAAAAAGAATTGAAATACAAAAGTATATTACTAGTTGCTAATCTTTTAGAAAAAGCATATCGAATCTTCCAAATTAAAAAGGAACCAATCATCACACCTTATACAGTGACAGTATTAGCTCACTCTCAAACTTTAAATATAGATGCTGCTAAAACAGATTTAGGCTATAAACCACTTATTTCTGTTGAAGAAGGGATTCATCTATTCGCAGAATGGTGGAAAACTCAAAATGATTAGCTATAAATTATTTCATACAGGGTACTGTACGCATAATGCAAAAATAGCTTTAAAAGGAGAAGCATCCTATGAGATGAAATTTCCTGCTATGGTTGCTCTATTAAAACATCCGAATAAAGGCTATATTTTATTTGACACTGGATATACTAAGCGTTTTTATGAAGAAACGAAAAGATTCCCTTATTCCATATATGCTAAGATCACGCCTGTCTATATAAAGCCCGAAGACAGCATCCTAGCACAACTAGCTCAAGAAAACATTTTTGCGGATGATATTCAATATATTTTTTTGAGCCATTTCCATGCCGATCATATGTGTGGATTAAAAGATTTTCCTAACAGTCAATTTATCTGCTCTAAAGAAGCCTATCTTTCAATAAAAAATAAAAAAGATATAGGTGCTGTATTATCTGCCTATATCCCCAATCTATTACCTGCTGATTTTGAAGAACGAGTTTCTTTTATAGAAGATGCAAAAACAACTCAAATCGGTAATCCATCCATCAACACAATTATTGACATTTTTCAAAAACCTCTTTTTGATATATTTGGTGATGGGAGTTGTATTGCCATTAATTTATCAGGGCATGCAAAAGGACAATTTGGTTTGATTTTTGAAAGTGACAAAAAGGAAACTATTTTTTTAATCGCGGATGCTGTTTGGAGAAGTGTTGGCTATAGGGAAAATCGTTCCCCTAGTAAATTAGCCTATATAATTATGGCTAACGCTAAAGAATATAAAGAAAACTTCGAAAAAATAGTGCAATTGCATTCATTAGACAAAAAAATTAAAATTATTCCTACTCATTGCGAAGAACCATTTCAATAAATAGGCAAAGAGGTTAAAAATGATGAAGGTCATTAAAATTCTACAAAACTATTTAAGAGTGAAACGTATACAAAAATACTCACCACAGTCCTTTCGACAATGGCAGAGCAAGCAATTGAAAAAACATCTTTTATGGATAAATAAACATTCTTCATATTATCGACAGTTGAGGTTAAAAGCATCTAATGACATAACTAATTATCCTTTTATGGATAAACAAATAATGATGAATCACTTCAACACCCTCAATACAAAAGGCGTTTTAAAAGAAGAGGCTTTCGGGGTTGCTTTAAATGCTGAAGAAAATCGAGATTTTTCCCCAACAATTGGTAATATCACTGTAGGATTATCATCTGGAACATCTGGAAACAGAGGGATTTTCTTAGTTTCAGAAGAAGAACAAACAGCCTGGGCAGGGACGATTTTAGCAAAATTGCTGCCTAATGGTTTTAAAAACAAAGAGAAAATTGCCTTCTTTTTACGTGCAAACAGCAATTTGTATGAGTCTGTAAAAAATAAAAAAATAGAATTTTCATTTTTTGATTTACTAGATAGCTTTGAATCCCATATAAAAAGGTTAAAAGCCTATCAACCAACGATTATTGCAGCACCCCCTTCAATGGTTAGACGCTTGGCTCAAGCTGTAAAAGAAAATAAACTAGCCATACAACCTATCAAAATTATTACAATGGCAGAAGTTTTGGACCCTTTAGACCAAGTATTCATCGAAAATATATTTAATCAAAAGGTTCATCAGGTCTATCAATGTACAGAGGGTTTCCTTGGATGTTCTTGCTCACATGGTACGATTCATTTAAATGAAGATATCGTTTATATCGAAAAAGAATTCCTAAATTCGGAGAAAACGAAATTTTATCCGATTATCACTGATTTTAGAAGACGTACACAGCCCATTATTCGTTATCGTTTAAACGATATTCTTACAATAAAATCCGAGCCTTGCCCTTGTGGCTCTCCAATGTTGGCGATTGAACAAATTGAGGGACGTATGGATGACTTATTTATTTTAAAAGATAGACACCATGATCATCTAGCATACGTTTTTCCTGATTTTATTCGACGAGCTTGTATTACCGCTTCAGAAAACCTAAAAGAATATAGAGTTATTCAACATAGCGAAAATAAAATCGAGGTCCAATGTTTAGTGTTTGATGAAGAGCAAAGACAAGAAACTGAACAAAGCATTCAAGCAAATTTAATGGTCTATCTACAAGAAAACTACCACTGCCCTCTTATCACTTTCAGTCCATATGAAGAACAAGACCGATTAACAAAACTGAAACGGATTGAAAACAAAATGGCAGTTAAAGAGGTTGTTCAAAATGCTGAATGATGATAAAGGTACTCTATTCAACAAAAATAATATGCACGAATTAGATTGGCATTTCTATGAAAACGGAGCATTTTTACAAGCGTTTTTCGAAGACATGATTGCTGACACAGCAGCTTATATCCAAAACGTAAAAACAGACATTTTTTTTGCCGCAATTGGGCGTAAATTAATACCCTGTACAGTCAATGACAGCACCTACGAAAATTCATATGTTTGTTCACCATATACGCATTATATTTCCTATGCAAAGGAAGAATTGCGCTTTATTTCTTCAAAACCGTTAAGAGTTGTTCTTAAGGCTATAATTAATCAATTTGGCTATATAGCAAAGAAAATGGAAATGAATAAAATCGTTTATATTAACAATTATTGCCTTTCCACAAACTTAATAACGCCTTTAACAGTAGAGGAAATTTTTTTAATAAAAGAGCTGCTGATTAAACATTTTCCAACACACCAACTTGGCTTTCGATCTATTAATGAAATTTGTCATAAAAATATGATGGAGGGGTTTGAAAAAGAGGGCTTTAATTTATTACCTAGTCGCTATATTTACATATCTACGAACGATAGACTAAATACACCTACTAAAAGTGAAAGAAAAAAACGAAAACATGATGAGAAATGTTTAACCAAGGATATGACGGTTGTTTCTAATAAAGAATTAGCAACAGCAGATATTGAACGAATCGTTGAGCTTTATCATCAATTATATATAGAAAAGTATTCTGATTTAAATCCACAATTCACCTATACATTCATTGAAAAGATGCTGAAAAAGAATTTATTCATTTTTCAAGGAGTAAAAATTAACGGTCAATTAGAAGCTATTTCTGGAACCTTTGTGTTAAGCAATATGATGACAAATCCGATTTACGGTTACAATCTCTCATTATTCCCGAAATATCAGCTCTATAGAATTCTGAGACACTTAAACACAACATTAGCTCTAGACAATAAATATTTATATCATCAAAGTGCAGGCGCTGGTCACTTTAAAAAGGCTAGAGGCGGTGTAGGAACACCTGAATATACAGCCCTATACGTCAACCATCTTCCCTTCTATAAAAGATGTTATTGGAAACTATTATCTTTCTTGCTTAAGAAAATTGGAATCCCTTTAGTAGAAAGGCTGGAATTATAAGATCTAAAAGCCGGGGTTGTGTGATTTACACAAACTCGGCATTCTCCTAATAAACAATTAATCATTTTTATAAATATACTCTAATTGGTAAATATACAATGGACTTACGGACTAACAAATAATGATTTAAACATATGAAGCAAGTTAAAAAAAGACAAACTAATGTGTAGGAAATCTTCATTTTCTATTGTTTTCTCAGAAAAAGGGGAAATCGCCTCAAACCCTTGATTCCTATAATTATAGCTATAAAACGAATTCGAGTAGTAGTTAGACTAAACGTTCTCTTTACCTAAAAATATTCTCCAAATGCCACTGCATATAAACTTTTTGTCTGTCTGTTAATTTGATTTTCATCGTTACTTGGATGTTCATAAACTGCCTCGTATTGTCATCTATGCTATCTGAAACAACAATTTGTCCATTATTTAGAAAGCTAATAAACCCTTTGTCGAACAATTGATCATGATTTGGGCAAAGTAGCAAACCATTGTCAACATCAAGTCGTTCGTGGTGATTTGAAATAGACCACGGCTTAATGTGACTCGCAATTAAAAATGCTTCCTCTGACACGCCACATAGCTTACACTTTTTCTCAAAGGACAATAATGCCTTTTTAAACGACGACTGACCAATACGTGACTTCACAATCTGCTCTTTTTCCGTTTCCTCAATTGGTGTCACTTTCAATTCATTCATTTCTTGTTCAAAATCATGTATGTAGTCTGCTTTGGTATTTGTTGTTTGATTGGATGAAATCTTTACATATGGCTCTCCACTTATAAGATCCTTATAAGTAAAATACACATGTCCATTATACGTTTTTACCGCTTGTGGCTCATGTTGTAATGACTGCTCAAAACATAGTACCCAAAACTGAAACTCAGGCTTTTCAAATCCAAAATCCCGCGCACGTTCCTCCACATATTGTCTAATTCTAACCTGCACATCTGTAGGAAATCGTTCAATCGTTTCATTTACCACACCATGCCGAACATCCATCACAAATGTACCAATCACTGTATACAGCTCTCGCATCGCCCCACCTTTTTTACGAAACGTCACAAGATTCGAATAGTTATACGAGCGTGGGGAAGGAAATGCATGGATATGGTAGCATTCGATTAAATGAATAGTTGATGATGCTGGGATGGAGAGGACGATGCCAGTGTTAGATTCTTTAACTTGTAAATGAGCTTGAGTCTCAGACTTTTCTACAGCTTCTTCCCATTCTTTCACTAAAGCTGCCCCTAAATCTGCCGTTAACAAATAATTTGTGTTTTGTCTAATTTTCAAAATGGGTAAGTGTTGTAAAATTTCATGTTGCAGCAAATTTGTTCTTTTTAACATGTTCTCTACTTCTACCTCTAAAACTTTCAAACGAACAGCTAAATAAACTTCGGTCACGTCTTCATACCAATACTGTGCAGATTCCTCACTATTTATGTAGTCTTGAGGAAGTGATATTACTTGCGCTCTAGCGACAATTCCACTACTTCCTTTTTCATTCCCATCAGATCGCCAAATAAAAACATCATCGCCAATTTCAATATAATTTGCTAAATGCTGCTGCCGCATAGACCAAGTAATCACATCATTATCAAGTAAATAAGCATCCACATTAAACCTTGTTGGATTGCCTTGGAAAATCCATTTATTCATGAAATCACCTCTTTGTATTTGTTCTAGAATTATATATTATTAAATATTCTTTAACGATTTTTATATTAAACAGCGCTAAGACAATATCAAAGTTATAAACCTGTATATCTAAGTTATTTTCTTCTCAATAGATTCTAAAAATGTAAGCACATTTGCCATTGCTCTAATTACACGTCTAGAACCTTGGTATTACTGCCCTTAGTTAGTAATAACATCCAAAATTTGTCCCAATCTTGTGAATCTTAATTTCAATCTATCTTATAAAGATATGGACCACACATTGATTCGTGTGTATGAACATATGTCCAAGTAAAGTTTTTATCAAATATATATATATCTTGTTGAGTATCAAAATCCCTTGATATTACTTCATTAGCATTTGTATAAAGGAATATTATTGGTGAACCTTGATACATTACATAAAATTCTTCTTTAGATAAAGTATCAAATGCTTTTCTGGCAGCATCTTTTTTCAAGCATTCTTGCTTATCATAGCTGAAAATATGCCATTTAAACTGTTCATAATATATTTCTTCTTTTAATTCTTCACTAATGTTTTGTGCGAATGTCTTATCCCATAAATTATTAATTACCTCTGCTTCATTAACTAATTCTATGACAACACCTTTTTCACGTAAGTTTTGTTTAAATATATAATCTTCTTGGATAAAAACTATTGACCAATAAACATTTTCTAATTCTTCCTCTGGTAAACAGTCTAAGATTTTATCAATTTTATCTCTAATCATTTTTTCCTCCATTAACGAATTAAAGAAATCCGTTTTTAGTAAAAATCAAACTTTTTTATTACTTCTTCAACTCTCCTGCTTAGTTAGTTTAATAATTCGATAACACGCTAACCTGGTGAGTCTGTAGTTAAAAACTACATAGTAAATCAACTAAATTACTACTATACCTTTAACTAAACGCTTCATATCTTAAGACCTCTATCAGACCATACTTTCACTAATCTGCTTTGTAATTTAATAATACCCCATAACACTTTCATTTGGATAACTATTTCCATTTACCATTCCAGCTATTTACCTAATGATGGTTCATCATGTACTATTGATTGTGGAAGACCATCACGCTCATTCAACCAATTATAGAAAGGTATTGGGCGTTCATTATAAGGCGTTTCTTCTATATGTGATAATTTATCAACTTACTATTTAAACGTTCTACAGCCTTCTATATGCCCCAATAAATACGGCTCTTAATGCCTAGCAACTGCCAGTACACCTTCTTTAATATTCATAGCAAAGCTCCTCAGCAACTTCTGCGTATTGCTACACTGCCTGATTGATTATAATTTCATCATTGACCATATCAAATTCTTTTTTATTAATATCACTAGTTAACGATTCTAACAGTTTATCCGAATCCGTTGTATTAGTGAATAATGGCTTTTCACCTACTTTTGTGCAAAAGAAAAAGCATCCTCGAAAGAGAACACTTTTATAATGTTTGTTATTAAACTTATACTTCCTTACTGAACAATATTTAACTCTGTAAATTAATCCAATCTTTTCTAATCAATCCCATATAATAAATATCGTAAAATCTTCCAAATCTAAATAGTTCTTCTTTTAAAGTTCCTTCCAAAGAAAACCCACATTTTTCATAAGAAGCAACTGCTCTTTTATTAAAACTAAATACCTGAAGTTTTACTTTATTTAAATTCATATAATTGAATATAAAGTCGATCAATACTTTCATCGAATCTGTTCCATAGCCTTTTCCTTGGTATGCGGTTCCAATGGAAACACCAACATGACAAGTACTGTTTTTCCAATTCACTGAGTAAACAGATATCGTCCCAATAAAGATTTTCTCATCTTTCAGCTCAATCCCGAATATATATTCATCTTTTTCAGGATTTACTTCACTTAGAAACTTTTCATGGTCACCTTTAGTTGGTGGAAATGGAATCCCATCATTCATTAATAATCGACTTTCTACAACATCTTCAATTGCATAGAAATTTTCATAATCATCTTTTGTAATTTTTCGTAAAACGATTTTATCACCTGTTAGAAAATTTTCAATATAATGCTTTATCATTTTTATCCCCCTATTAATACGCAGGGAACAGCAGTAAGGGTTATTCTACTGAACCCTTGCTAATTTTTTGCTTCTTTGATCCTGTTAAAACTTCTAATACAATACATGCCATCAAGAGTTCATCTCCCTTTACTTATGATATAGTTAAATTGTATATAAATTTAACAATTTTTTCAATCCAATTATTTAACAAGTAAATCTTTAACTATTTCTTCGATAACCTATCCTGCACAATATGGAACGATTAAACATCCCATTTATAAATCTCGTTGGGCAATTGAAAGTTTTTTCGTTGGATTAAACAAAACATGAATGTGCCTATTCTATTCGGGACAACAAGAAATTAATGCCATATTTTATTCGCAGCCCTTATTGCCTGAAAACATGAATGTTTTATTGTAATAAGGAGCGCCAAAATTGCATATTAACAACGCATATGCACGATTTTATGTACACTAGACAGCAAACCATAATTGATTAATTGTTGATGTATCAATTGTTTGCACCCCTTGCATAAAAAGCTGTATAAATAATGTTCATTAAAAAAACAAAAAACGTTGATTTAACAACGCTTTTTGGCTTTTTGATATATTTCTAAACTTTCATTTGACGTTTATTAGGTTTATTTTGTATACTTTTTAAATTCTTGTTGCACTAAGTATATTTTTCACAATCTCTTTATTGTAAAGTGAAACTGTCAGCAAATATCTAAAGTTAATAACTTTTCATATTAAGAGAATATAAAATATCTTTAAAGTAGTTCTCTGCTAAGTTGTGTAGGGTATGACTGAATTGTTTTCTGACACCGTAGCTAATTGTTCGAGGGTTTTCCATTCAACAATTTTTTCATATTCTTCTCCTTTAATACTAAAACTAATTTTTATTCTTCGTTCACTGTCTTCATTTACCTCTTCTCCCAATACTAATTTAAGCGCAATTTTACCATCACCGTTTATCTCTATATCTTTTATATTTTTTAATTCTCCTACATCTGATTCACCATATATCCCTGATGACTTCAATGGGTTTGCGCCAAAGACTTGATATTTTATACCATCTTCCTCGTATGTAATAGGCTTCTCATCTTTTTTTATCAACTTTATCGATTCTATTGTTACAGATGATTCTCCTGACCAATTAATTGGAACAACCAAATAAAAAGTTTCTTCTTTCCAATCAGTGCCAAAGTTACCTAAAAGAAATTCACCGTTTACATCCTTGCCCTGCTCGCTACAACCCACTACTGAAACCAAACAGAATAAGACACTTAAACATAGTGAAAATTTCTTCATATAAACACTCCTTTGATAAATATTCTATTATCTTCCAGCATTTTGCAGGCTAAACCTGTTATCGGAAATCGATGCTAGCTCACACGGTTTTATCTTTGGTAAAAATTCATTCTTTCAATTCTTCTATTTTGTATGAAGTTGTATTATTAATAAATCCTTTTATAAATCAATGATGTTATCAAAAGATGTAACCGCAAACGAATTACATCTTTTTCGTTATTTACCATTTTTACTAGAGCTTCTTAATTGATTATAAAATTTTGAAACCTACACACAATAAAAGGCAAAAATGACCTATCTTTAAAACAAATACCAAGTATAAATTATTTTGGATTTTAACCGATGTATATTAAGAGCGTAAAAGCTATTTACAGGAAATGAAGGGGCGATATTATGAAAGTGAGTTTGAATGGTTCATCGGTTGATAGCGGGTTGCAAAAATGCAATATCGGCATGTTTAACAAAGGCAATAAAGGCTCTATTAGCACAAATGCAAGCGGGAAAAATAGCGCCGCAGTTATTTTTAGCCGTTCACCTTTTAGTCCGAACGTGTCTAACGATACATTAAAAGATTTTTCGAATGACCTAGCTCGATTAAAGTTAAGCTTAAAAAATAATTCCGATAGCAATTCTGATAACGAATTATTAGGCGAGTTTTTGACAAAAATTGAACAATATAAAGAAAAAGGCATATTTGACGGACAGGCAGACGATAAAAACACCAACCAGATTTTTCAGAACAGTGTTTTAGATTTGGTTGATGAATTTCGTGCTAAAGCCGTAAATGAAGAGGCCCAAAATTATTTTAAGGAAAAGAATGCAAGAGCTGATATGGCAATGTTTCTTATCAGGGGTTTAGGCATAACAAGTGGGGAGGTTCATATTTCTGATGAGGGCATTTCTCGAATGATGAAGTTATACGAGGAAAAGTTAAAAGACGGTACGTTAAATTCTGATAATGCTGAAATACTCGATATTGACGCTTTTAATAAATATCGCGAAAAAAATAGCAAGGATATTGAAGAAGCAATCAAAGAGCGTGAAGCATACAGTTTATTATTGAAAAAACTTGACGCATTTAAAAATTCTTTAGTCCAGTATTTCGAAGGGAAATAACAAACTGCAATAGATAATCCCAAACTAAAGTGTACCCTTTGTAAAGGACATTTTAAAAAAGACTCTAGGTAACTTGAAGAAGATGATGTCTGTATTGCGCAGGCGTCATCTTCTTTAGGTTCCACTGACCTCGATAGTGATTGTAATAAGTCATATAACTTTTAATTTCCCCTTTTACATCTTCTAGTGTTTCACATGATCTTAAATCTGTTTCATCTTTAAAATGCCCAAAGAATGATTCTTGAGGAGCGTTATCCCAACAGTTCCCACGACAGGACATTGACTGACTTATTCCCATTTTCTTCACAAGCTTTTGGAATTGGGGATTGGTGTAGTGGAAGCCTTGGTCTGAGTGGATGAAGGCACCCTCATTTAGTTTTATTCCATTCTTCTTTAATTTCTTTAAAGTATTCAGGGCAATATCTAACGTTATTTTATCAGATACTTCATAAGCCAAAATTTCATTGGTTTCCCATCTTTAATTGTAGACAAGTAGGTGCGTTTACCTTTCCGTAACTCAAAGATAGGTGATGTCTGTTAATAATACTTTCCCAGCTACCCTTTGCTTAAATTGACGGTTTAGCAGGTTCGATAATGTTCGATGTTCCTTTGTTGCTTTGGCAATTCGTCGATATGGATTATCGCGAAACTGCCGAAAAAAGATTATTGGTCGAACTTGCTGTAGTGAGTGCCGCGTGCCAAGGTGAATTAGTAGCTATAGAAGAAAAACACTTGAACACTGAAAAAAATACTCTTTTAATAGAACAAGCTTTAGTTAATTTAACTGTGATGGAATTATTGTAAAAGAGACTAGACAAAAGGTAAAAGAAAACGTGTAGTAACTATTCCATCAAATATAATGAATGATCAAGTTACGCTTGCTGCAGTTAAAAAATATCAACTAGAAGAGGCTGGCGATGAACGAGAATGGAAGGAACATTTTTTCATTTTCTCAAATGAATTTGGTAAACCGTATCGCCCTGATTCAATAAGTCAATGGTGGGACAGTTTTACAAAAAGGAATCCTGATTTACCTAGAATACGTTTCCATGATCTATGTCACACTTCAGCATTTTATTAATTCATGCTGGCGAACACCCAAAAGTTATTCAGTCAAGATTAGGACATTCAAATATTACCACAACAATGAATACTTATGGACATTTATTAGAAGAAACTGATCAAAGAGCTAGTAATCACTTCAATAAGCTTTTTATCAAAAAAGATTGATTTGGACAAACTTTGGGCAGATTTTTCAGCTATTCGTAGTTATGCATAAAAATAAAATGCCTTACAACCGTTGTGGCTGTAAGGCTTAGGTTAGCGTCCCAGGAGGGATTCGAACCCCCGACCGACGGCTTAGCTTACCACTAACATCACTCTTTACAATCCTAGTAATACCAAGCCATTGAGACACTCTTAAACTATACATGGGATTCGGTCAAATTACGTTTTTAGACCGAAAGTATCTTTATATATAAAATAACATCAATTAAAAATGATTAAAAGTAAAAACAGTCCTATTTGTCTCACAAATTCATCTGATTAAATCAATTTAAAAATCACTTATAAATCTATTCATTTCTTCTACATTTGCGAATCTTTTATTTTTGTCTGGATTTAACCCTTTAATTTTATACTCATATAATTTTCCATTAGTTATATGTTCTAAATTCACTTTTCCTGTCATAATGAAAAGAATTAACCTAGTTAAGGCATATGTTTCATGAAGAATATTATAATTTTTAAAACCATCAATATGTAAAGATGAATCATTAAAAGAGCCTTTAATATCTGAATTTAATGAAGTTAATTCTAGCTCTGGAATTTTGACAAGACCAAAATCAGATATTTTAGCTACAACTATATCATCATATATCATTATAAGTACATTATTAGGACTAATATCTCTATGCAGGTAACCTTTTGAATGGATATATTTGAAAGCTTTCAATACTTGAAAACATATGTTTTTCCTTTGTATCGTAGAAAGAGTTGCGTTATTTTTTAATATGTATTCATACAATGTACAATCCATACATTCCATAATGTATTCGTTATTATCGTTGTTATACCTATAAACTTCAACAATATAAGGAGAACGCATTTTTTGCATCTCTGTAAATTCATTTTTAAATCTAATTAATTCTTTATGCTTTAAGTCTTTTTTTGCTCTTTTAACAATGAAGCTTTTATTATAATATTTATCTTTGTACCTATATACATTAGCGTAAGAGCCTTCTCCTATCATTTTTAAGTTTTCTATACTAATTTGATTAGGTGCTTCTATTTCTATGGAAGTATTCATTTTGAAAATTGGGATTTCATAATATAAATCAATCATATCCATATTTTCTGGAATTGAGTTTCCCCCACTAGAAGATAAAAACTCTGAGCATTTATTTATTACACTTTCATAATATTCATCAATTGAAAAAGTATAAATTGAATTTTTTAATGCCCTTTTAAGTCTTGTAGCTATATTAATCATTTTTATTAAATCTCTACTGGGTTCTGCCCAAAAATGAGCTGTATGTTCATTAGTAGGTAATCTTTGATTCATGGTTTTAAATAGATTAATTAAATTTCCATGTAAAGTTACAAAGATATTTTTTAATTTTTCATTTCCAATATTTGTATATAAATCAGCAAACTCTAAATCCACATATTCCTCTATTTCTTTATATTGAGATGTAATATAGTTGTTTATATCCATTTTATGCACACCTTTACATTATAATTATAATATTATAGATGTTAATTTGAATAATCTAATGATTCGCAAATCAGATTCAGACAAATCATTTAATTAATTCAAAATACAAAGAGAGCCTAATATTAGACTCTCTTATATACTTTTGCTACAACTGCTTTTGTTGATAAGAATAGAGTATTGTGTTTTGTAAAACTGAGCAAGTTACAATTAGGCTTCTTTAATTTGGTGGCTCAATTCCTACCTAAATATTATAATTTCCACTTTATTTATCTACTCTCTGCCCATTTTACAACTGCCACCTCTAAAACATCCAATCTAGGTAAAATCGAACGGTACCAGTGACTTGCTTCATCGCCAGGAAGACAATTAGCGGACACCAAAAATGCCCTTCTTTGCCAATTAGGGAACTGCATAATATTTCTCTTCCTTGTCTTAAACCACGATTGTTGATTTGCATTACCTAAAGCTAATATTATTTTTCTTCTTAAAAAATCATCATAATAATCATTGTAGTATGTAGCTAGATTATCAATATTCCAGCCTGTTCCGTTGCTAAAAGTTTTGAATAGCCACATTCTATGAAATTCTAAATGACCTACAATAGAATCTTCTAATATACTTATTAATTTTCCACTTATTCTTTCCTTCTGATAAATGCTTAAGTCTAGTTGATTAATGTACACAAATATATGTTGGAACGCCGTATATAGTTTATCTATATTATCTAAAACTAAATCTAACGCTTCAGTATTATTTAATTGAGCCATTCTTCTCAAAACAAATCCAACTATTTTAGCATCTGCACTCTCAGAATCGATTTGTTCTTGTAGAATTGCTATAAGATTTAGGCTATCTATTTGTTGCTGTAGTTCATCTGGTAAAATATCATAATCAATATCTCCGTACGGGTCATCTATGCCCATTTCTTTTATAATATCTAAAAATTCATCTGATAACCTCTGAATCTCTATTGACTCTCCTGATTTTAAATATCCCTCTCTGAATTCTTCCACAGACACTATTCTAGTTTTATGTTGTTGTAAAGTTAACCCATGATTTTCAAACAACATTTCCGCTAAAATGGCTAATTGTTGATAAGCCTCTTTTTCACTCGAGCAAAATATTCTAAAATCATCAACATATCTACAAAAGTCTATACCTTCGCTAAGCAATCCTTCATCTATATCATTTAGCGCAAGTTCTGCAAGCAATCTTGATGCATCTTGTCCTACTGGTATTCCATAAGAAATACTATAATTCCAACTATTTAATAGACGTTTAATTGCACGTGCATGATTGCTCATAGTAGTACACGAACTTAAAGCATTTTCCAATGGATGTAAGTATAATCTAGGGAAAAAGTCTGCTATATCTGCTACTACTACATATTTAATGTTATCATCACCAGTGAATTCATCGACTTTCTCTTCGCAATAACTCAAGAAACTTCCATAATGTATTTCTGAATCAAACATTCTACCGTCATCATTTGGATTAAATCTATAAGAAAAACTTACGTTCCTATCTACTGGAATCCTTTTTGATTCAATATCTTGACCAATTTCATATACTAAAGCTAAATATACCAATGTATCCAATGGATCTAACTGTGTGGATAATCTAAAGCCAAACTTATGTTTTGGCGTTAGGCTCCTTCTATAATCTCTTACATTCCACTGTAACATATCATGATTTCTTAAATATTCTTTAAGAGATGTTCCATTAGGTAATTCTCTTGTAGTTCTATCCCATAAATATCTAATTGCTTCATATTCAAAGGGAACTGGAAAAATATCGGTATCACCATAATTCTCTATATGTTTCAATGCCCATTCTAATGATTCAATTTTAAGCTTTAACAAATTAATCACTCCAATTAATAGTTCAATAATCACTAAACACCTTTGAATTACCAATACAATTTTACCATACAAAAAATAGAAAAACACAACAAATATGCCATATTGAAATATATAGACATACCTATCATCTCGTTTACCACTTCAATTTCTGTGTCTGTAAGAGGACTACACCATCTATAATAATTTAATTACTTTAGATCGGAAATACCCGCCCTATAATTCTGTATAATTTTCACTAATCCATATGCCTTTTCAACGGAAATTTAAATAATTTAAACGATTATTATCAATTCTATTCGAGTAATTCGGTTGTCCATAATATAAATACATATGTCTTTCAAATCCTTATGGTCAAATTTGTTGCCTTTTTAAAAAATATGTATCAACAACTTTAGACAATCCCACCAAAGTGTTTTTAATATCCTATTCTTATTTTTAAATCAATCAATTTATTGTTTCAATTTTTTCTTTAATGTATGTAATGGTATTAAATGAGAAGTATATTCCAAAGCATCTATACATTGTTTTATCGCTAAAATTATTTTTAAACAATCATTTCTCGAAACCGCATTAAAATTATGGTTTCCATGCATAATGCAATTTCTATTTAATACATCAGTTTTTAGTTCTTTATTTGAAGAAAAGAAATAAGAAAATGCTGAGCATGCAACATAAATAGTTAAATATTTTAAAGTTTCAGTAGTATTATTTCCAAATTTTGAATATAAATTATTCCTAATATCTTTGGCTAATCCTCCTATATATATATTTTCATAAATCATAGTTTGATTCTCTTTATTCTGAATCCAACGATTAAATAAATTATCATAAATCGCCATTAGAGGGAAAATAATAATATTATATTGTTCTTTTTTTAACATATCAAAACACGTTTCAAGTATATCTTTTTGTAATTTCAGCTTTGGTGAATTCACTATTGACTCCATATAATTGGTTAAGTTCTCTTCTAAATAATTTACTACAAAATCTTCATTGATTTTATCTGCTTGTTTTTTAAAAGCTAAATCTAAAGTAAGAACAAAAATTTCATCATCTATAAACCATTCTTTTTCTCCAAAATAATCAATTATCTTAAAATATTTATGTATATATGTCTCCCTAATATGTATAAAATCTCCGATTTTTCTTTTACTTTGAAGAAAATCCTTCTCTATCTCATCAATTTTCTTCAAAGTTTCTTCAAACTCTTCTGATTTTGAGTTAGTAATTAAAGTCTTGAATTCATTTATATTTCTTAGGAATCTATCTATAACTTCTATTGATGGTTTCTCTAATTCAAACATTTTTAGAGTTAAGTCTTTAATATTTACTTTACTCAAAAGAATCTCACCTCATTTTCCCATTAAATTCTCAAATGCTATCTATATTCTTATTGAGCTATTTCATACACTTATTTAAGTGTATATGCTTTTTCATTCCATGATAATTTAAAGTAATCAATAATTTCTCTCTCGACAAACTTATGTTCAATTGGAACAATTGTTGATGTCTTATTTCCTATAGAGTTTATTGAGCAACCTAATAAATAAACTTTCCCCTCATCAATTATTAAGTATCTATCATGATTATCCTTTGACTTTCTAATTTCTAGATTTCCTCGTTCTTTTCTCAGTGCTTTATACTGAATTTCAGAATCCCCTTGTAACTTTTCAGTTATCACCTGAATATTTACATTTGGGTCTAGCTCTTGAATTAAAGTAAGTAGTACTTCATTTATATATGGATCGATCAATTGAACGTTCTTTTTAGCCCCACAAAATAATTCTTTAACTTTCATATAACCTTTGTAAGGTTTATTGTTTTGAAAAAATACAGGATTATCTTCCTTTTCCTCTTCTTCGCCTATTGAACTCCATATTTCCTCAAACCATTTACCATCAATTGATGACCATTTAGGATTAACAATTCCTTCTTCTACCTCAACTTTATCGTAAATCAAGTGATCTTTATCAATTTGAATATCCTTATAAAAAATCCCTATTTTATCCTTATCGACTTCATATCCAACATCTACCAAATAATTATTTTGAATTTCTTCTAAAACAATTTCTATGAAATTGGTAATACTACCATATCCATAAATAAATTTAATTAATAAAATAGGTTCATTGTTAATTACTTTGAACTTAAATTCTATAAACATTTTTCTAATATCAAATTCAGCATACAAAAATAAGCCCTTCTTTATAAATAACTCTTTTCTTGAGAGAGAGTCTAACCCTTTTTTTGCTTTGTATAAATTACTTAATATATAATGCTTTGAAGATTTATCAAATAGTCCCTTTCTATTTGTTAGTTCAAAAGAAGCTCTAGTTATAAAATCTAACGCTTTGATTAATTCATCCTTTGATAACTGATTTATTATAAAGTCATTACCAGTAAATTTATAATTAATCAGTTGAACTAATCTAGTCATCTCTTTATCTGTTACTTGTTTATAGTCCTTCTCTATTTTTGAAAAAATTAAATCTAACTCTTTTTGCTCAGTCACACTAGCACTTCCTTTAATGTACATTTTATATGTAATTATACATTTGAGATCTTTAAAAAAACGATATAAAAATAATTTATATCGTTCATAATAAAAGAATAATTTTACTTCTTAATTCTCAAATTGACTATAAGCCTTTTTTAAATATTTCGCAATATTTTCAAAGTCTGGATAAATAACAGATTCATCCATCCCTAAATCTTTCAACCATGCTTTGAATTCCGACTTCTTTACTGAAGGAATTATATTTCTCAATATAATTTTATTTAAATCCATGTGTTCTTTTAAATTAATTAGGGTTTCTTCATCTAAATAATCCAGATTCGTCTCTAACATTGAACTCTGTCTCCAGTCAAATATCCGATACCTTTGAGTACCATTTCCTTTATCTAATAACCCATTCACAATAAAAGCACCTTGTTGTCTAATAATTCTATTATTATTTAATACTGGTTTCACAAAACAAATATCCAATAAGTCAATCGGATTTATTTCATCTAATGCTAATTGTGTCTGTTTTTTTATTTCATGACTTAATCTCTTCACTATCGGCAAAGAATTGAAATCTCTAATTATTTTAACTTGCATATCATTTATATTTTCCATAAAAACTTTTGAACGATTTTTAGAAATGTTAGGTAATGAATGTTTTATTAAGCTTATTATGCTCTCCATTATTTCTGTCAGTAATTCGTTTTTATCATTTATATTTAATATGGATAACGCAGATAACATTTCTACAGTATCACTATCAAAATATTTAATATCATCTTTATTTGTTCCATATACAATTAGTTCTCCATCAACCTTAAAATCGTTCTCAACTGCAAAAAATAAGGCAACCATGACACTAGAAGTAATATCTAAAAGTCTAGTTGGTAAAGAATAATGTTGCATAGCAGTTAGTTTCTCTAAGTATGTATTCAGTGCTAACATTTCTTCAGAACACCTAACTTGGATTTCACGAAACATTATATCTTCATTTTCAATAAACCCCTTTTCTCTATAAATACTTGGAATCGATAAATAGTTTGAGTTAGTATGTCCTCGATAAAATAATATTTTCTCCGATGATTCCTTAGATTTCCTCTTAATAAATTTATAAAAATCTAAAAAATCTTCCATTAAACTCCTTTTTATGTCATTCAATTCCAAACCCAGATTCATAGTATTTTTATTATTATAATCAGATAACAAATTAATTTTTTGAACTACCTTCTCAAAGATTCGATCCTCATATTCTATGCTATTACTTAATTTCACTTGTTCTTTTATTCTGTTTATTAAATTAAAAAGTTCATTGGAATCTTCTAAGAAATTAATTCGATATTTAAAAGAGTTGTAAATATATAACTTCCCTTCATTCTGTACTGCTGTATAAATAAGAGCATTAATGATCTTTTTTCTTCTTAGTTCCAATTCATTTTGAGAATAATTTAATCTTTCTTTAACTAATGACAATTCTTTTTTCAAACCATTTTCTTCTTCTAAATTCTCTTCTCGCTTTATTTTCAGCATATGTAATTTTTGAAGTATTTCACTATACTTACTTTCATCAAGTTGATATTTCATCTTTAAGTCATCTATTTCAGAATAAATACTTCTCAATTCAGTATCAATATTTTCAATATCTTTATAAATATTATCTATATATTTTTTTTCAGTATTTCTAAATAAGCTATCTTTAATTCTTTCTTTATCTGCTACTAAATCTTCTAGGAAATAAATCCTATAACGATGCGTTTGTCTTTTTTCATCAACTTTTTCTAATTCTATATTCAATTTCTTCATTTCACGATTGTACTGCGCTATATTACTTCGAACTTCAAAATTTCTATTTTGAAGAAACTTTAGTTCTTTATTATTGTTATTATTTTTTGCTCTATTATAATCTTTCACTAATTTAGAAAAATCACTACCCGAATTTTTAACATACTTACTAATTAATTCTTGTTTAACTCGATATTTGATCTCAGGCTTCTTATTTATCAGAAAATCATCCACACAAATATATCCATTTAAATCTAATAAGTTTTCTACTTTTTTTAAGACGTCATTTAAATCTTCACTACTTCCCAACAAATACTTTCCCACCAGATACACCTCCAAAGTAACAATAACTATTATATCCTTTAAAGTGAATTTTTACATTTTAATTATCTTATACACAGTTGCTCTGCCAATTCCATACTCCCTAGCAATATCATTTGCACTCTCTCCTGCTTCAAATAAAGCTCTTACACGCTTCTTAGTCTTCTCATCGATTGGTGGTCTCCCTCCTACTCTTCCACGTTTTCTTGCACTCTCTAATCCTGCTTTTGTTCGCTGTTGAATAATATCACGTTCAAACTCAGCAAATACAGCTAACATACCAAACATAGCTTTACCTGTTGGAGTAGTTGTATCAAATGCATCGTTAATTGAAACAAACTCTATTCCCTTATCTTGTAACTCTCCCGTGAGTGTAAATAGCTCTTTTGTGCTTCTAGCTAATCTATCTAACTTATACACAACAAATAGATCTCCATTAGCTGCAGCTTTCATCGCATGTTCAAGTTCAACTCTTTCTTCTTTACGACTTGATATTTTTTCAACATACAAGATAAACTCTAATCCTTTTTCTTTAGCATAGTGTTCAATGGCTTGCTCCTGCATATCTAGATTTTGATCTTCTGTACTAACTCGACAATATCCAATAACTCTTCCCATAATACCCCCCATTCCATTTACTTATACGTTTTATACACTTTTAACAATAGACGAGTTTATAGACAAAAACAACAAAAAAACGAAGTATAAACGTTAATTTATACTCCGCTTTAAATTAGTCTATTAAACGATGGTTTTATAGATCATCTACAAATGTAATATTATATGAAATCGGCGTTTTTTCCCACTTATTATTTTCAAAAAAACTATATGGGTCACAAATTTTCTGTATCTTCGGCGACTTGCTTAAACATTCAGCAACTAAGTAAATATAATACTGATTTCTATACCTCTCTGATGAATTAAGTTCATTCATGGTTAAAATAAAATTTGGAAATCTTTTAGTAGCAGTGCCTTTTACTTCAACATACTTTTCTACTCCATCTATATCAATGAACTTAATATCATATCCAGGCTTTTCACTTAGTTGAGCTACCCATAATACTTCTTTCATTCCTTCTTTTTTCAACAATTCTAATACTATCTCTTCTGCTCTATCTCCAATGATTTTAGCGTTCTTAGAATATCTTGGAACTCCACTATTTTTATTAGGATTGGAACTTCTGTGTTCTTTATTTGAAATTGGTTGTTTTTTTGTATGTACAATAATATCATCTACTACAGAAATATTTAGTTCTTCTAATTTAACAAGTGACTTTTCTTCTACAACCAAATTACTTCCTTTTACATCTTTTTCGACTTTATGACTAGTCTGAGAAAGAATTTTTATATATAATTCCTCAGAAATTTTTCTTACTCCATCTCTCCAATGGTTTTCTCGAATAACTTCTTCATAGTAATGATTATTTTCATCCTTATTGATTACAGGTTTATCAAACGGTATGAAATCTAAAATTTGCGCATAATATTGTTTTGGATTTTCTTCATCCTTATGAACCTCTCCAATCGTAGCGACACCAAAATAATGAGGAAATCTAGTTAATCTAAAATCTTCATAAGCTTTATTTTTCATTGTTCCTTTATAATAAATTACTCTAGTTCCACTCGTTAGCTTATTAATATATTTCGTGGGAAAGTGATATAAAACGCCTGTTTTGTCATCCCATTTTGATTCATCATTCTCAGTTATAACAGCATATTCCATAAGTCTTCTCCTTTATACTTTTGCTTTATTTATCATATCATTTTCTTAATGAACCTATTGTATTTATCTACCAGACCATATCGTCTCGTAAAAATACAACAAGACCACATGAATGATGCCCATGTAGTCTTATTTACTCTCCATTTAGATACCTTTGAATCTCAGAATTGACTTTTGAAACCAAAGCTTCTCCATTGTAGCCATAATAATCTCCAATAATGTCTTCATAATAATCCAATGTATAGTCATCCAATGTGTTAAGGAAGAATTGATTTAGAGCAATGAGATTATCCTTAGTAGTTGCATAACCTTGGATTTCTGTACCAATTGCTAAATATGCATACCTATTAGCTATGTGATCTAGCTGTGTTAAAAAATCATCGTCCGTTTTAATTTTAGCTCTTTTGAATACTTCTTTTGCATACAGAATAAAATAAAATGCAATTTCAAACTCTAATCTCAATTCAACATTCCTATTTGCACCATCTAAAAATCTATTCACACTATAGTATGAGTAATTTACTTGCAAAGTGGAATTGAAGTGTTGTAAATCCTTCTCCATTTCAATTATCGTATCTTGTAGACTACTAAACGGAAGGTTTGTTTCTTCAACCGGACGATTATACAAATAAGCATTTTTTAATAATGAACTTAAGTATTTCGAAATTAATTCTTTATGAATTGATTTATAATAACTTATTTTATCTCGTCTAACAGTTAACAGATTATTCAATAGTTGCGCTAAAACAGCCGCTATTAATGCTACAGAGGCTGTTATTATTGCAGGAATATATTCTACAGGCATCACTCTTCACCCTTTCAAATCTTCAATTTAATAATCTTTTAATATAAGTTTTTACGCTCTCTTACAAGGATATTACAATTTCACTAATTAATCTATCAGACACAAATATCCTTTATTTGATCTCTATCATTTGATATATACATACCTTATGATATGCATCTTCCTCTATTCATTACTTTATCTACTTTAAATCGATGTATGGGAGATATAAATAAAAATTTCAAAATATCACCTCTCCTAAACGCTTTTACTCCATTAAAATGTTCATAAGGACAACTAATTCTTAAAGATTGCTATTGAAAAAAAAACATACGAGATCATATGGTCAAATTTGGTGTCAGTGTATAATATCACTCTCAACATTTTCATCCTACATTAGAAAATCACATATTGGGGACGCTGCGTTTTTTGAAATGTTTTTATCTCCCGCTACGCTCTCGATAAAAATCAATTCAAAAACACGCTTTTCGTCCGTCCCCAAACCCCTCGACGAGTTTCATGTTTGGTCAATTTTGGTGTCCGTATATAATATCACTCACAACAAATTTAACCGACCATCTTTTCTTTAATCTGAATAATTCTCCATGCAGTTTTATAGCGTTTTCCCTCCTTTTTAGCCTCATGTGGAAAAATTCGATAAGAAGCTCCTTTAGTTGTAAGTAGCTCATTAATTTTCTTTGGTTTAGTGACTAAACGTCCATTTGATTTCAAGTTCAACTGTTCAGCAAAAGCTCGCTTTTCCTCATTGCTATAAAAAATTAATCCCTCAGTATACCCTTCTTCTAATGCTGTACGAGTGTTCAAATCTAAATAAGCATCCATTGATACGCTTCCCTCTTTTCCAAATAGCTCAACAATAAATTGACGATACCCGCCAGCCATTTCTTGAATATCCTCAAGTCGCTTATATTTATACTTATAGCTATCAAAAAGAAGTTGGTTTACACCTATTTTATACAACTGATTAGGGAGCGGCTCATAGTAAACTAGCTGATAAGGATCAGGTTCACGATAAAATTATCGATCATATTCTCCTTGGGAATGTTCCTCAAGAAACTTGGCGTGTTTCATACGAGTGGTTAAATTCCCTTTATCATATCCTAATCGCCCATTCGAACGATTCTTCACTGCAAGATGCACATAATCAGTTTCTGTATCTCTTATACGCTTTCTTCCTACACACTGAACCAGCACATCAGGATCAGCTATATCTACTATAATAAAGTGCAGGTCATCATCAATGATATTTAGTCCTGCATCAAGCGTTTGCGTAGTGAATAAGAATAGATCATCAAAGCGTTGGTTCTTTAAAAGTTGCTCTCGCTTTTCCTCATCGACATATTTATAATTTCTATGACTTTTACCGCAAATGAACATACTATGTTCTTCAAAGTGCTTATATAGCTCATAGCAATCATTAGCAGATTCAATAAAGATTAGAGCCTTCTCCCCTTTTGCTATTCGCTCTTTCAATCCATTAATTAAAAACTGTTCATCATCAAAAAACTCTAAGGTTTTAACATAATCATAATTAGCTGAAAGAGTGTATTCTTGTGGAGTAATTGATTTGCGGTTATGCAAATATTCTTTAATGAAATCATTTGTAGCACTCATAAGCACTACAACTCGCTCATCTGTTCCTTCGATAATTTCATTGAGAGATAAGTCGGTGAATTTATTGAAAGAAGAATCATTTCCGAAATAATGGTATTCATCACAAATAATAAATTCGTACATCCATAGATCAAGCTGATTTTGACGAATAATTGCCTTCTCAAAGCTCTGGTAAGTGATTAAATCAATTACATCAGATTTTCCTTCAGCAGCTACTTCAGCTTCAAATTGTTCCAAAGTGCCGGATCGATGAAGAAAGAACAAAATTTGCTTTCCTTTCTCTTTCGCATAATCATAAAGTGTATTTTTTACGAAGTGACTTTTACCTTTTCCTGTGCCAGCAGAAATGGTGATAATGTCCCCTCTTTGCCATTCAAGATAATCTTGTTGTATTAATTCAGTAACATTCATTATAAACTTCCCCTTTATTTCGAAAAAATTATGGGGCTAATATATAGCCCCAATTAAATTAAATAGAAATTATTCCTCGTTTGGCAAACTGATTCATTAATGAATCAAATTTAAATGCTTGTGAAAAGTTTGCCTTTTGATTTGTTTTCTTATTAATTGTGTAATACACAAAATCACCCGATGGTAAAATTGCCAAATGAATGATATATTTTGTATTCGAAATTACGTATTTATCCAATGAATTTTCAAAAGAAAACCCATGTAATCTTAAATAAATTCAAGGATGTATTTGTGCCATATAAACACCGTTTCATCAGGCTCATAAGCTCTCTTCACTTCCATGCTACCGTTATCTTTAAAATACTCACAATATTCAACTAATTTTTGCATACATTAGCCCCCCACCCATTCTATTCAAAACATTCAGATTTTTAAGTCTACCCAAATCCTATAAAACACTTTTATTAGATTTATAAAGATTCCTTAACTCTGCAGCCTTTTCATTCCAGAGTTTTATTGCTGACATACCTCTTAGATGTTTAACCTTCTCATTATAGGCTCTATCTTCAGCAAATAATTGTTCGTAAGTACTAATTAAGAGACGAGTCTCAACAATTGATTGATTAAGAGAAGATTTTTTCTCTATATCATTTGAATGATTAAAGAAGTTTATCAGAGCATCTAAATCAGTTTTTGCAGACTTTAGGTGTACCTCGAATGAAGCAATTTTTGATTCAACCATTTGAATTTGCGCATCAATTCCTTCGAACTTAAATGTACCTAATTCAAGAGCTAATTCTAATTGCTTACGACTTAAACCATATGATTTTCGAAGCTCCTCTTTATTCGTAAATCGCTCCCATACCAGATATTTTCCTTTATGATACTTAACCATATAGTACGGTTTATGAACATCATCATGCGCTAATTTTAGCAACCAAAATACACTACTAGATGTATAATGTTGTTCTCTACGATGTAATTCATATTTATCAATACCATCTGCAAATGCTAATTTTGTTCGGACATAAAAGTGATCGTGATTATCTACAAAGTAAGCAAATGCGGCTTCAAGTACATTTTGGTAAAGCACCTCAACACCTTTATATGCTCCATTACCAGCTCTCTTAAATTCCCCAATTATTCTACCAATAGTTGCTTCAACCATCGGTAAGTCTTCAAACTCACAAGCACCGATTTCATAAAATTTAATTGCATTACTTCGGTTATCTTTTTCGCTATCGGAAGTTGCAGAATTAAAATAATCCTGAACCTTCTTTGAGTGATGTTTAATAATGATTCTTTCTAATCGTTGATTTTCTACGATAGTTTCCATGTAAATCTTCCTTTACTCTGTTTTATTTATTGAAGTAAAATGGAGATTTTACTCTCCACTTTACAAAATTAAAGTTTAGCTTTCTCCTTAATTTTTTGGTAAATATGTTGCGGCTTCAAATAGCTGACTGAGATAAACTTCCTCATCCACATCAGCATACTTATCCTGAGCATCTTCAAAGAACATTTTCAAAATCTCTTCTTCGGATGCATCCATGATCATAACTGCTTCTCTCATTAGATCATCAATTAAATCATCGTCACAGTTATCAAAGATCATCATTTTATATTTTTCTAATAACCATGAACGATAACTCTCCGTAAAATCTTTTAGAAAATTACTATTAGGAATCATCATTAATTCCTTTTCTACAAAGTTTATTTCATTATTCCTATCCATTTTGTTATCCTCACTTTATTTCTAGTATTAAAATCAAATTACTAGGTTTTTTATTTTAATTAATCCATTCTTTTGTGAACGAATCTTAATGATATGAACCAAATCTATGCGTCGCTAATACCATATCGAACACTTGTTTAGAGTAATTCATATCTTCTTCATAATAACGATCATTCGCACTTACGACTAATTCGTCTAATAGCTTTTGCTTAGGCGTATTGTAATAATACAATCGCTCTTTGTTTAACTTTGCGATTAATTCAACAATAAACTCATCATTAGTATCAGAAACTGATAGTTCACGAAGCTTATTTTCTACATCTACAATTGCATAAGCTCGAAACTTTTCGATTACTAAATCAGTAAACCATTCTTTTGGAATAGTATAGAACTCTACAGTCATTTATTCTCACCTCACCTTATATATTAATAATATTTTAAAGTGCAATTATGCACTCTGAACACAAACACGAACATTGCTAAGTGTAGACAATACTTAGTTTCCCTTAAAACTACAAAACACGAACTTAGACCAACTTTCTCGGTCTAAAATTCGTGTATTTGAATAATACTCTATTATTCTAAGTTTGTAAACCATTTTATAAATTTCTTTTCCAAGAAAATAAAATTACAGATTTTATATTAAAGATACTCCCTCAAATCCTTTGCAACCTCTTCAACATCCAAATCCAAATACTGAGTCGTGACAGCCAAATCACTATGACCTAAAGCTTTTGAGATGATAGCTATACTTGCTCCTTTGTCATGTAATCTCTTCGCATACGCTCGTCTGATAGCATGAGCATTAATATTTTCTAATTTGAATCGCTTAGCGTACTTAGTCAATTGTTTTGAGATAGCATTATTAGTCGATTTGGTATTAAGGCTTGTTCCTTTAGTCGAAATGAACAAATTGCTATTGCTTTCACTATAATGATTACGAATGTTATTATTGCATCGAATCAATACTTTGAATAACTCCACCAATTGTTCATCAATAGGAAGCTTTAAAATTTGGTGATTCTTTAAGATAGCTCCTTCTAGTACAAGCGTCTTACTATCAAAGTCAATGTGATGCTCCTTTAGCTGTCCCAAGGTATTTATACGAATCCCTGTTTTATACATCGTCAGTATCGCTGCAACATCTCTTAATCCTACAAAAGTATTCTTATCAATCAACGAAACCAAAATTGCAATATCATTCGGCTTAGCACCTTTTTTAACCTTCTTATCAACCTTCACATTTATAGATTGCCAAAAGTTTATCGTTAGCCATCCATTTGTTAAACACTTACCTAGGAACGACTTCAGCACCTTTAAACGTGTGAGCTTCGTTTGATTCACGACCGCCATTCCGTTAAGCCATGAATAGATTGTGTCTACTGTAATATCATCTAAATACTTTACTACTGTACTTTTAGCGAAATTCGTTAATACCGTATTGTAGTCCTTTAGCGTTCTTGCTCTGTAACCACTCACTTCCATTTGCTTGATAATCGTTTCTAACGCCTCTGTAAAGCCTTTTGAGAAGCTCCTAACCTTTTCACCTTTAACCGAAGCGGCAAGCTCCTGTGTCGTTAATATAAAGTCTACATCAAACAATCCCGACTTTTTGGTCATAAAAAAAATCCTCCATTCAATTGAATTGGAAGATAATTTCGGTACGCTATTCACGTAATTTTTCGGGTAATAAAAAAGGAATTCTGCATCAGTGACCGAAGCCCCGACCGAATCCCTAATTTCTCACAAATCCAATTGTATCAATGGTTTGTGACTGATTTATTGACGTCCCAGGAGGGATTCGAACCCCCGACCGACGGCTTAGAAGGCCGTTGCTCTATCCAGCTGAGCTACTGAGACATGATGTCGTTTCTATATATTGCATATGAAGGACAATATTTATTATATGTACTTTAGAGGGAAATGTCAACATTAATTTTACTTTGAAGGCAAGGTTTGCCTCATAGAGGTTATTATATGATTTCAAGAGTGACATTATGAATCTTTGCCTGTTCTTTTTTCTAGTCATGACCGTTATTTTTGCTAAAATGATGAGTAGCAAAAACGGGAGGTATGATTATGTTTAAAGAATCAGTAGTTATTGTCACGGGTGGTGCACAAGGCATTGGTAAAGGCATTGTGCTTGCGTATGCGAGACAGGGTGCTCATGTTGTTATTGCTGATGTGAACAGAGAGTTAGGTCAGCAAGTAGAGTGCGATTTGCTAGAGCAAGGATATTCTGCGCTTTTTATTCATACTGATGTGACAAAGGAACAAGATATTATTCAGTTAATGCAAAGGACCTCTGATTATTTTGGTACTATTCATATTTTAATAAATAATGCGGGTAAGTTTCAACATAAATCTCCATATGACGTAACATTTAAGGAATGGAATGATATGATGCAATCTAATTTATCGAGTGCCTTTTTCTGTGCAAGGGAGGCTGCGAAAGTGATGAGGTCTCATGAGCACGGTGGTGCGATTGTTTCTCTGGCCTCTACTCGTGCTGAAATGTCTGAGCCTGAAACAGAGGCTTATGCGGCAACAAAGGGTGGAATTGTCGCGTTAACGCATGCTTTAGCACGGTCATTAGGTCCAGATCATATTACCGTTAATTGTATTTCACCAGGATGGATTGAAACCGGTGATTATCAGCAGCTTCGTCATGTGGATCATGCGCAGCATTTATCTGGACGTGTAGGTGTTCCTGAAGATATTGCTCAAGCCTGTCTCTATTTAACAAACCCTGCAAATAATTTTGTAACAGGCATCAATCTTACTGTCGATGGGGGTATGACAAAGAAAATGATGTATGAAGATTAATCAAATTTGCCATCTTTCATACTCGGAACTTAAAAAGAGTATTCTACAGTAGTAAGAAAAATAAAAAGGAGTGAATGATTGTATCCTTATTCTCAAGGGTTTACTCTTAGTATGCTGTATCCCGCTCCATACACTCATTATACGGCACCAATTCGCCATTTTTTAAAACGGTCAAATGATTGTCGGCGCTGTATAAGTAAAACTGAATCTGATTTTATGGCAATGAATCGACTTCTCTGGATGGAGCACGTTAATTGGACGAGGATGACAATTATCAGCATTGTTTTTAATCTGCCTGACCTTCCCTTTGTGCAACAACGATTGTTACGTAATGCGACCGACTTAGGAAACTGTCTACGTCCATTCTATGGTGATACTATTGCTGATCGTTATGCTGCATTAATTAAAGAGCATCTTATTATAGCAGCAGAATTAGTGACTGCCGCTGCTAAGGGAGATGCTAAAACAGGAGATGCTAAAGAAAAAGAATGGTATCGGAACGCAGACGAAATTGCTATATTTTTACACAGTATTAATCCTTACCTAAGTATAGAAGGTGTGCAAAAAATGTTCTACACACATTTAGCGTTAACGAAAAATGAAGCCATAACCATGATACAAAAAGATTATCAAACAGATGTAAATATTTTTGATGAAATTGAGGCTGAAGCACTTGCTATGTCAGATATGATTGCCCAAGCGATTGTCCTACAATTTTGTTATCTCTTTTAGGAATAAATACCAGATCTATTGACAATGATTTTTGTTAATAAATCTGGTTTTTCTGCTCAATTACAGGTGGAAAAATTTTCGCCTTCCTGCACTTTGCAAAATGGACTATTGGTTGAGTCCTTTGGAGCATTTCGTTTATAAAAGGTGCTAGCTTATTGCGCTCAATATTGATCTGTGCTTTTTGCAGCTGCCAAGGCAGATGATGTATATCGATACGTAATAATAAATTATTCGATTTTGTCCATGAGCAATAGCGTTCTACTAACCATTTATCAAAATTGCTGCTAGTAATTTCACTAGGTAATGGTTTATAAGAAATTCTTGCTCTTTCCTTAAAGATGTTACTATGACCTGTAAAAGAATAGTTATTCCCCTTTTGTCGTAGTGCCATTTTTGCATAACGATATTTTAAACCGCCCATTGAAGCTAATTGTGCAACAAAGTGATTTGAAACATCTAAGGTAAAAAAATAAATACCTTTCTTCCCCCTATACGTCACATAGGTACGTATATTAAGCTGTACATAAGAATCAGTTCCAGGAAATGGTGGCAGCATTCGTAGTCGTTGTCCTTTTACTTTAAAAAGCACTATACTAAGCCAAGCGTTTTGTTCAAAGAGATCTAATTTTAAACCAATTGGGATATGTTGCTCTAGTATATGAGGAGGGACAGGCCAATGCAAAAACAATACGTCCTGCCATATTTGCGTTAAAATCCACGGTTTGTTCCACATTCAATCACTCCCTTCTGTAGAATCAATTCTCTCCTACAAAAGAGTAGTTCAAACATTTTATTTTTGTTCCGTTTCTAGCGTTTCATTTACAACAAAGCGATAATATAAATTGCGAAGCTCAGATTCTTTAAAAAGCCCTAAATGTTTTTTTAATTGTGGATGTACTAGAAATCCATGTGTACGTAGCTCTTTAACAAACCAACCCTTTGAATATTTATGCATCTAATATAGTCTCCTTTAGCATTTATTCATACATAGGGTATGCGCTTGGATTCTACGAAGTGACCTTTTGACAAAATAAAAAAACGAAGGGAGCTCCCCTCGCTTTCCATTTATGTGCCACAAAAAGTACGATATGGCTGTGTAGATGGTGCTGGTAATGTTGCGTATTGTAATTGCTCATTAGAATGCTCAAACGGCTTCGCAAGGGCCTTTAATAATTTGTCCATAACACTGTAGTCCCCATTCTCGACTGCAGCTTCTAATGCTTCTTCCACTCGATGATTTCGTGGAATGATCGCTGGATTATGATTACGCATTAATTGCTGAGACATTTCCTTTGTTTGCGATTGCCTAGTTAATCGCTCAAGCCATTTACAATGCCACTCTTTAAATGCCGATGAGCTAAATAGCTGTGATTCATCCCATCTTTCAAAGGTTAATGCAATAAATGTATTTGTATAGTCTGCTTGATATTGCTGCATCAGCTTTAACAGTTCTTCAATAAGAAGCACATCCTGCTCTTCTTCATTAAAAATTCCAAGCTTTGCTCGCATACCTGCTAGCCAGTTATCATGATACAATTGCGGATACTTTTGCAATATTTCTTGAGCTAGGGTTATTGCCTCTTCCTGATTTTCATGAATTAATGGTAATAATGTTTCAGCCAAGCGTGTTAAATTCCAGCCACCTATATTGGGCTGGTTGCCATATGCATAACGACCTTGTCGATCGATGGAGCTGAACACTGTCGCCGGGTCATAGGTATCCATAAATGCACAGGGGCCATAATCAATCGTTTCACCACTAATCGTCATATTATCCGTGTTCATAACACCATGAATAAAGCCCACTAACTGCCATTTTGCAATAAGGGAGGCCTGCTTCCTGATAACCTTCTGAAGTAGGTATAGATAACGATTATTAGACTGATTAGCATTTGGAAAATGTCGCTCTAATGTATAATCTGCCAACATTTTAAGCTCCTCATCTGTTCCCCACTGTGCTGCAAATTGGAAGGTACCTACACGCAAATGACTGCTTGCTATACGAGTTAGAACAGCACCTGGAAGCTCGGATTCACGGAGAATTGTTTCACCTGTCGTTACAACAGCCAAGCTTCGTGAAGTAGGAATACCGAGTGCAAACATGGCTTCGCTCATTATATATTCACGCAGCATTGGTCCAAGTGCTGCCCTACCATCCCCACCACGAGAAAATGGCGTTCTTCCTGAGCCTTTTAGCGCGACATCAAAACGTTCATTATTCGGGGTTATTTGCTCTCCAAGCAACAGTGCTCGACCATCCCCTAACATATTGAAATGACCAAATTGATGACCAGCATAGGCTTGTGCAATGGGATTTCCTCCAGTCGGAACCTTGTTTCCAGCAAAAATCGCCACCGCTTCTTCATTGGATAAGGTTTCTATCGTTAAACCTAATGACGTAGCAACCGCTTCATTTAATTTTACCAACTTAGGGGCACGTACAGGATTAAGTGCTAGTTCCGTATAATAAATGCTAGCAAGTTGGACATAACTATTTTCAAAATTCCATCCAAATATATTTTCCATGTTCTCTCCTTTGTTGTTTTTTATATTTATTTTTTCTTAATCATTAAAATTAATTCATAGTCAATTTTACCACTAAGAAAGCCCACAAAAAATAAAGCCGCTTGCAAATAAAAAATCCGCCTTTACCAATGTAAATAAAGCGGATTTCTACAACTGTTGTTATTCATTTCGCATAAATGTATAAGAGTCTAAAAGCTGGTGATCGTCCGTAAAGAAATCAACTTTAAAAGCTGTCTGATTAATCTCCACAACGGCAAAGCTCTTCTCTTGGCGTCCACGTGGCTTTAATAAGCTCCCTGGATTTAAAAATAAAATATCATCAATCATCTCGGCTCCTAGCATATGAGAATGACCGAAACAAACTATTCGTGCGTTCACTTCTTTCGCTCGGTAGGACAATGATAGAATGGAGCTTTTTACGTTAAATAAATGACCATGGGTAGCAAAGACTTTTATATCGCCAAAATCAATAACTATTTCATCTGGAAAGGCAGGATCTATATCACAATTACCCCGTACTTTTTTCATGCCATCTAATACGTGATGGGAGAAAGGAAGCTCACTATCTCCACAATGAATCAAGATGTCAATGTTCGGGTAAAAGCCTCGAACCTTTTCAATCACGCCGCTATCACCGTGAGTATCGCTCATCACTAGTATCTGCATGGATATCACCTCTTATTTTATAAGATTTGACAATTGTTCCTTCAACTGACGAATTGCATTTCCACGGTGAGAAATGGCAGCCTTTTCTTCTGGTGATAACTCAGCCATCATACGACCTAAGCTTGGTACGTAGAAGATTGGGTCATATCCAAAGCCATTTGTACCGCGTTTTTCAAGGGCAATAACACCCTCACAAGTACCAAAAACTGTAGTTGTTTTAAAATCTGGACCTGCAATGGCAATACAGCAGCAGAAGCGTGCTGTACGATTTTCATCTTCAACATTCTTTAAATTTTCTAGCAGTTTGACTATATTCGCTTCATCATCATGATCACCTGCATATCGTGCAGAATAAACGCCTGGCTCTCCATTTAATACATCAACAGCTAAGCCGCTATCATCTGCAATAACAATTGTGCCAAGCTCTTTTGCTAATGCTTCTGCCTTTAAGACCGCATTTTCCTCAAATGTAGTGCCCGTTTCTTCTATTTCCATTTCTGGTGCCACATCAAACATGGTTACCACTTCATAGCCGAGTGGACCAAATAAAGCTTCGAAATCCTTTGCTTTTCCCTTATTCTTCGTTGCTATTACTACTTGCTTCATTACTTTTGTCCTCCAATTTGATCTGCTATTTCACCAAGTGCCCCTTTTTGCAGTGCAATTAACTCTTGAATACCCTTTTCACCTAGTGCTAGTAAATCATTTAGCTGTGCACGTGAAAAAGTTGATTCTTCTCCAGTTCCTTGAAGCTCAACAAATTGTCCTGCTCCTGTCATCACAATATTCATATCGACAGCAGCATCAACATCCTCTACATAGTTTAAGTCTAATATTGCTCCCTGTTCTTCAACAATCCCAACACTAGTTGCTGCTAAATAGTCAGTCACGGGAAATTTTTCGAAAGGCTTTTCTGCACCAAATTTAGCGATTGCCTGTGTCATTGCAACAAATGCACCTGTAATAGAGGCTGTACGTGTCCCTCCGTCTGCTTGAATAACATCGCAATCAATCCACACTGTTCGCTCACCAAGTGCCTCTAGGTCAACAATAGCACGCAATGCACGACCGATTAAACGTTGGATTTCCATTGTACGACCATTCACCTTTCCTCGAGATGACTCACGTGGTGTACGCTGTGCTGTTGCACGAGGTAGCATTGAATATTCTGCCGTAATCCAACCTTTGCCCTGTCCTCGTAAAAATCCTGGTACCTTATCCTCAATTGTTGCTGTGCAAATCACTTTCGTATTACCTACTTGAATTAAAACTGAGCCTTCTGGGTGTAATAAATACTCACTATCTATTTTTACTGGTCTCAGTGCATCTGCATTTCTTCCATCAAATCTTGTCATCATTTTCGTTCCTCCTAAAAACTTTCGCACTCATCTTATCATACTTTAAACATTCAAAAAAGTGTACGGTTCCCTATGTACGATGCCAGAAACGGCAAAAATCAGCCTAGCCCATCGCTAAGCTGATTTTTATTTTAATGTAATACGTTTAATATTGAGAGTACCTTGTTCAAGCCAATTTTCTGCAATCGAACTGAAAATTGGTACAGATCCCGTGGCGTAAAATTTATGAGCAGGCACAATAGTTGAATCAGCCAACGTGCCATTATACGCAAGCATTTCTTGAACATCCTTTGCTGTTTCCTCCGCAGAAGACAGCACGAAAACATCTTCTCCGACAACAGCTTCAATTTGTTTTTGCAATATTGGATAATGCGTACATCCTAAGATGACCGTGTCAAATTGTTCATTTTTCAACGGCTTTAAGCCTTCAGCAATTAACTTATTTGCAAATCCACCTTTATATTCGCCACTTTCAACAAGTGGTACAAATGTAGGACAAGCAAGTGGAATAATATGTGTTGACGTATTGAGTGATAGTAAGGCTTCCTCATACGCCCCGCTTTTAATGGTTCCTTCTGTTGCAAGCACAACGACTTCATGTCGCTTCGTTTTCTTTACAGCTGCACGTGCGCCAGCATTAATAACGCCTAGTACCGGAAAAGGCATATTTCTTTGTAAACTTTCGAGTGCTACTGCAGTCGCTGTATTACAAGCAATAACAAGCATCTTAATATTCATTTTTTCAAGTGCTTTTGCCATTTGCCAAGTGAAATTCCGTACTTCCTGTCGACTTCTCGGACCATATGGACATCTTGCTGTATCGCCAATGTAGTAAATCGTTTCATTTGGCAAACGTTTCATAATTTCCTTTGCTACGGTTAAACCGCCAACTCCTGAATCAATAACGCCTATCGGGGCATTCATACTTTCCGCCTCAATCCTGTTTCATGTGTACATGTAGTCTTTGTAGATAGCCTGATAATTGTGCGACTTCTTGTTCATTAAAACCTACAAGTTTTTCCTGCAAATACTGTTGTCTTTTTTCAATAACCTCTTGAATAATTCGTTCGCCCTTCTCGAGAAGATGAACAACAACGACACGACGATCATTTTCGTCACGCACTCGTTTCACTAATTCATTTTTCTCCATTCGGTCCACTAAATCTGTTGTTGTACTAAAAGCTAAGTATAATCGGTTTGACAAGTCGCCAATTGTCATATCACCAAGTTCTTCTAACCACTGTAATGCAACAAATTGTGGCGGCGTAATCGCATATTGCGAAACAATCTCTCTTCCCTTTTGCTTCACAATGGCCGCTATATAGCGTAATTCCTTTTCAACCGTTGCAACGGTTTCAGGTGAGTGTTTTGTTACTTCATCCGACATATAACTATTTCACTCCTAAAAATACGTTGAATAGTTCTATTTTGTCGTTTTTTTCATGAAATAGCAAGTGTCCATTAGTCTAATTTAAATTCTTCTAAGCGTAACAGCTCAATTAACGCCTGAGAGCGATTCGTTACACCTAGCTTTTGAATTGTATTGGAAATGTGATTTCGCACTGTTTTTTCACTTATACCAAGTTGCTCTGCTATATCCCTCGTTGTTTTTTCAGCTAATAAAAGCGCAAATATTTCACGTTCTCGATTTGTTAATAGAGAACGATGATGAGAGCCATTCATTTTCAGTTACACCCTCCTCCCCCGCACGTATTGTAACTTATGTTAAGGAGTGAAGAGCGGTGACGGCTATTTTCATGAATATGACGTGTTTCCTTAAAAATTTCGAAAATTACTGACATAAATATATGGAATGTATCGAAAACGACTCTTACTGAACAATAAAGGTTGTTCACTTCCAAAATAAATTCCTTATCACACGAATATAAAATAACGATTTATATTAGAGTATGGAGAGGCTTGCTAGATGATTCCTTGCTTCTTCAGATAAAGATACACTTTTCCCAGTGCGTGGATCCATTTGCACAACTGTACCTCGACCCGTGAAACAAACCTCGTCCCTTTGATTTTTCCCTAAATAATGAATATCTAATGATGAATTTCCTACCTTCGCAACCTTCGTATAAATTTTTAGGACATCATCGAAGAAAACCTGTTTTACATAATCACATTGCAAATCTGCTACGATTGGAATTCCTTCAATATTCTCATCAATTGCAGCTGGCATTAGGACCCCTAAGTGGCGAAAATAATCAATTCGTGCTTGTTCAAAATATGTAAAGCTGACTGTATTGTTCATATGACCGTACATATCTGTTTCAGAAAAACGTACACGTACCTCGATATAAAATGAAAAATCCTTTGTCCATTCCTGAAAATCTTCAATATAATTTGCTTTCATCTTAGCCATCCTCCTAAAATTAGTTCGCCTCCATCTGTTAAAGAAGTTAGCGAATCGATAGATGAATATACATTCATTATAAAGGAGATTATTATATTATCATAGAAATTTCAGCTATTTGCTTGTTTTATTCACAAATTTCCTTAGCTAAAAAAATTCGAATAGAAAAAACCCCTTACACTTTCCGTGTAGGGGGCTTAAGAGAAAGCTTGTACAATTAGTCAACGAAGTGGTCAGAACCGAAGAAGTTACGGAACATTTGCACTGTAGTTGCACGGTTTAATGATGCGATAGATGTTGTTAAAGGAATACCTTTTGGACAAGCAGCAACACAGTTTTGAGAGTTACCACAGTTTGCAAGGCCTCCATCACCCATAATTGCGTTTAAACGTTGGTCTTTAATCATCGCACCAGTTGGGTGAGTGTTAAATAAACGTACTTGTGATAATGGTGCTGGTCCGATGAATGAAGCTTTTTCAGACACGTTTGGACAAGCTTCCATACATACACCACAAGTCATACATTTAGATAATTCATAAGCCCATTGACGTTTACCTTCTGGCATACGCGGACCTTCACCTAAATCATAAGTACCATCGATTGGCACCCATGCTTTCACTTTTTTCAGTGCGTTGAACATACGTTCACGGTCAACTTGTAAGTCACGAATAACAGGGAATGTTTTCATAGGCTCTAGTTTAATAGGCTCAGTCAATTGGTCAACAAGTGTTGAACAAGATTGACGTGGGCGACCATTAATAACCATTGAACATGCACCACAAACCTCTTCTAAACAGTTCATATCCCATGCTACTGGTGAAGTATTTTCACCATTTTCAGTAACAGGATTTTTTTGAATTTCCATTAAAATTGAAATTACGTTCATACCATGACGGTAAGGTACTTGGAATTTTTGCCAGTAGCTATTGCCGCCTTTAGTATCTTGACGTAAAATTTCCACTTTGACCATTCTTCCAGTATTTGCTGCGATTTGCATAACTTTTAGTCTCCTTTCGCAGAGTAGTCGCGTTTACGTGGTGGAATTAAAGAAACGTCGACTTCTTGGTACGTGATGATTGGATTACCAGTAGTTGGATCAAACTTCGCAATTGTTGTTTTTAAGAAGTTTTCATCATCACGGTTCGGGAAATCTGGTTTATAGTGAGCACCGCGAGATTCATTACGCAATAATGCACCTTGTGTCATTACTTTCGCTAGAATTAACATGTTTTTAAGCTGACGTGTAAAGTGTGCACCTTGGTTGCTCCATTTTTGTGTATCATTGATGTTGATGTTATTCCAACGCTCAGTAAGCTCATCTAATTTTTTTAATGTATCTTCAAGTTGGTCGTTATAACGTACTACTGTCATCGTAGCAGTCATCATCTCACCAAGCTCTTTATGAAGCAAGTAAGCGTTTTCCGTGCCGTCCAATTTCATGATAGCATCCCACTTATCTTGTTCTTCTTTAACGCGAGCATCGTAGATTTGTTGTGGTAAGTCTTCTGCATGCTTTTTAAGATGTTTTACGTAGTCTACTGCGTTAGGACCAGCAACCATACCGCCATAAATAGCAGATAATAATGAGTTCGCACCAAGACGGTTTGCACCATGTTGAGAATAATCACATTCACCTGCTGCAAATAGACCAGGTATTTCAGTCATTTGGTTGTAGTCAACCCATAATCCACCCATTGAATAGTGAACTGCTGGGAAAATTTTCATAGGTAATTTACGTGGGTCATCCCCTACGAACTTTTCGTAAATCTCGATGATACCACCAAGTTTAACGTCTAATTCATGTGGATCTTTATGAGAAAGATCTAGGTATACCATGTTTTCGCCATTTATACCAAGTTTTTGGTTTACACAAACGTCGAAAATTTCACGTGTTGCAATATCACGTGGTACTAAGTTACCATAAGCTGGGTATTTCTCTTCTAAGAAGTACCAAGGCTTACCGTCTTTATAAGTCCAAATACGTCCACCTTCACCACGAGCCGATTCTGACATTAAACGGTTTTTGTCATCTCCAGGAATCGCTGTAGGGTGAATTTGGATGAATTCACCATTCGCATAAGAAGCACCTTGTTGGTAAACGATAGAAGCAGCAGAACCTGTGTTAATGACAGAGTTTGTTGTTTTACCGAAGATAATACCAGGGCCTCCAGTCGCCATAATAACAGCGTCTGCACGGAATGATTTAATTTCTTCTGTACGCATATCTTGCGCAACGATACCACGGCAAACGCCATCTTCGTCAATAATTACACCAAGGAATTCCCAGTGCTCATATTTATTAACTAAACCAGCCACTTCGTGAGAACGAACTTGCTCATCTAGTGCATATAGTAATTGTTGACCAGTTGTTGCACCTGAGAATGCAGTACGGTGCATTAAAGTACCGCCAAAACGACGGAAATCAAGAAGTCCTTCAGGTGTACGGTTGAACATAACACCCATACGGTCCATTAAGTGAATAATACCAGGAGCCGCATCACACATACCCTTAACTGGTGGTTGGTTAGCTAAGAAGTCCCCACCATACACTGTATCATCAAAGTGAATCCAAGGAGAATCCCCTTCACCTTTTGTATTTACCGCACCATTAATTCCGCCTTGCGCACATACAGAGTGTGAGCGTTTTACAGGAACTAATGAGAATAAATCAACTTCAGTACCAACTTCAGCTGCTTTAATCGTTGCCATCAGACCAGCAAGACCGCCGCCGACAACAATTATTTTGCTTTTCGCCATGATTATTTCTCACTCCTCTTAAAAAATTGCAATGATTGCATGTGCTCTATAGTAGCTTCTATTAAATTAAACGAAAGCTAAAATAGCAGCCACACCAACTACACTTAGAATTACGAAAAGAATGTTTGTTACATAAGTAGCAATCTTTTGAGACTGAGGAGATTGTACAATACCCCAGCTTACTAGGAATGCCCATAGACCGTTTGATAAGTGGAAAGTTGCTGATAAAATACCAACGATGTAGAATCCAAGCATGATTGGATTAGCAACAATATTCGCCATCATATCGTAATCAACGTGTGTACCAAGCGCTTTTTGAATACGAGTTTGGAAAATATGCCATGCAATAAAGATCACTAAGAATACACCCGTAAAACGTTGTAATGAGAACATCCAGTTACGGTATGTGCTGAAACGTCCTGTATTAGGTGTAGCAGTGAATGCGATGTAAACACCATAGAATGCGTGGAACATTAATGGAATATAGATGACAATCCATTCAACTAGGATAAGGAATGGAATCTTTTCCATTACTGCGGTAGCATCGTTGTAACTTTCTGCTCCGCCTGTTGCTGTAAAGTTAATGAACAGGTGCATCGTTAAGAACAGACCTACTGGAATGATCCCAAGTAGAGAATGTAAGCGACGCCATAAAAACTCTCGATCTTTCGACAAGACTGTTACCCCCCTTAGTACTTAAAATAGCACAACAAAAGAAGTCATCATTTTGTAAATGATACTTCATTGACTGTGTATTTCATCATGGTACAATATTATGACATGTTTATTGTACTCTCAAGAGCTACGAGCGTCAAGGTAACTTGGAGTTTTTCATAGTCCTCATTAAAGAACTAATCTAGTACATGATGCATCATTTTTTCTCGAAAAAACTATCTTTACTTTATCGGCGTTAAATTATAAGAAAATTCTAAGAAAGAAGGATTTCAATGTTAAACCCTCCATATCCTACAATCTCATCGTTTGGCTATGAGATTATCCGTGATCATATTTTGTCTTCTATTCTTGGTAAACACGAAGAAGATGTACTTTACTGGGCTGGTAAAGAGCTTGCTAGGAAGTTTCCTTGTAAAAGTCAAGAGGAACTTATCGCATTTTTCGCAGATGCCTGTTGGGGTACCCTTGAATTAATCAAGGAAACAAAAGATGGGCGTATATTCCAGTTGACAAATGACCCAGAGCTGTTATTAGTTGGGCATCGTTGCTTTAGATTGGAAGCCGGTTTTATAGCTGAGCAAATTCAACAAGCTAAAGGCTATTTAACAGAGTGCTACGACGAAAAACGAATCAAACAGGAGCACGTTATGTTCACTGTGAAGTGGGATGTTAAAGAAAGAATTATGAATACTATACCAACAGAGTAAAAAAAGGATTGCATCCCTCTCTTTATTTATGGGATGACAATCCTTTTTTATAGTTGCGCATGTCTTTCTTTTAACAGTATATCTATTAATGCAATAAAGGCTTCTAATATATTAAGTGAGTGTTGTATCATTTCCTCTAAATTACCAATCGACAGTTCGTTTACTAATTTTTGAGCAGCAGTATGTACGAATTCATGCGGTTGCTCTATATGACGATACTCTGATAAATAATCATACTGCTCAAAATGTCTATAATACCATTGTCCAAAAGCACATTGATGATGTGTTTTTAAAATATCCTTTTGTCCTGCCTTTTGAATCGTATTTCGTAAAAAGCTTGCATGATCCATTAATCTTGCTGCTAACTGACTAATGATGGTCTGCTCTGAAGGTTTGCGAATGGTTGGTACAATAGCTTTTAGCATTTCAGTGACTTGATTTTGAATCGTCTCGGAGAAATCACTAGTATGTGATAATTCTGTTGTTGTGACAGCCAAACGATCAATCGCTACTACATTTTCCTCAGATGCAACTGTTATTTGGTGGACTCCATGCGCTACCTCTTCAATACTTTTACTTGTAATAGATAGATTCGTAATATTGTCTTTCATATTGCTTAAGAAATTGGTGAAATAGTGTTCTACCTGTTCAATATTCGTTATTGTATAATGTAATTTCTCATCAATGACTGATCGGATTGTAGTCATTTCTTTTAAAGAACCTTTGGAGCTATTGGCTAACTTTCCTACCTCCATAGCCACAACATTAAAACCTTTTCCATGCTCACCAGCACGTGCAGCTTCAATGGAGGCATTTAACGCAAGCAGTTGTGTTTGATCTGCAATCGTTGTTACGCTTTTACCTATGTGATTCATTTTATTCATTTCATCTTTCAGTTGCTCAGTTGAATGAGCTCCCTGGATTAATAACCCCTGAACGATTTCACCTTTTGTAATCGATGACTCCATCTCTTTCACTAATTGGATAGAATGCAGTTTGATTTCTTGAATGTTTGCATTCACATTTTGTTCTACCGCTAATATTTCTTCTGTGTTCGACGACATTTCTTCACTCATTGCTGAAATATCCCCTACACTTGTTGACACTCCCTGCACCTTTAAAGCTGTTTGAAAATTAATTAATTCCATATGCGCTAGTACAAAATCTAATATTGCATTTTTCACATCAATACTTTCCTGTGCAAGTTCCAATTCTAGAATTCGTTTTTTCAGTAATTGTATTTCAGAATCATTGCACTGTTTTACACCTTCATCAATTGGCTTTTGAAATAGACCAAATAATGCCATTCAAATACTCACCTCTTCCTTGGTAAAACATGTAATCATTCTCTATTATATAACAATCAATTTCGATAAAACATTAAATTGATGTAAACACCTATATATAAAAAGGATGTGGCTATTGGCACATCCTTTCATTCTTACATATAAAGTGCTTGCTCTAAATTAAATTCATCATGTAAAGCATTAGCTGCATGAATCATGTCATCTTGAGACACGACAACCGACACTTTTATTTCAGATGTACTGACCATCTTAACAGGGATGCCTTCATTTCGTAAACGGTCAAACATTCGTGCAGCAACGCCTGGATTAGACGCCATCCCTGATCCGATAATAGATACCTTTGCCAAGCCAACTTCAAAATCAGCAAAGCTAAACCCAAGCGATAGTTTACTTTCTTCTAGAACGCGCAATGTCTCTGCAAACTCTTCTTTTAAAATCGTGAAAGATACAGTTGGTTTAAGACCGTCGATGATCGCTTGCACGATGATATCCACATTAATGCGATAATCTGCAAGTATCGTAAATATATCTGCCAACGAAGCATCCGAATAAGCCTCATAACCTACCGTTAAACGAATAACGTCTGATTCATAGGCAACACCACGTACAATCGAATTTTTTTCCATTTCCACTTCCTCCTTCAATAAAGTACCTACTGTATCTTTTTCATATGATCGAATAATAACTGGTATTTGAAACTTCTTTGCTAATTCTACAGCTCGAGGATGTAAGATATGTACACCTAAATTCGATAACTCTAACATCTCATCATAGGAAATTTCCTTTAACTTTTGTGCACCTTTTACATTATTTGGATCAGCAGTATAAACGCCATCCACGTTCGTGTAAATATCCACACGCTCCGCATCTAATGCTGCCGCAATGGCCACAGCTGTCGTTTCTGCTCCACCTTTCCCAAGAGTCGTAATATTTTGTAAATGATCAATACCCTGCTCCCCAGCAACTACGATAATTTGCTTCTGGGCCAAATGCTCTTCTAATCGACTATCATCTATATACTCAATGTGTGCATTAACATGCATTTCATCTGTCTGAATACCTGCCTGCCAGCCTGTTAACGACACTGCCTCATAGCCTTCTTCCTGTAAGGCAATGGCCACTAAGGCGCTTGATAACTGTGAGCTCGTTGAACGCAGCACATCTAATTCACGCTTAGACGCATCATCAGATAAATCACGTGCCATTTTTGTTAATTCTTTCGCTGAACTCCCCATTGCTGCAGTGACAATTACAACATCAAGCCCTTTTTCTTTTTCATTAATCGCCTTTTTCGCAACCTCATGAATGTGTGCAGTTGAAGCTAATGCAGCGCCACCAAATTTCATTACAATTCTCGCCATCCTGATTCTTCTCCTTTTCATCTATCTCTAATTTACCGTCATTTCTAATCGGAGTATCTGCTAGAAAACAATCAGAACCACCAGTCTAACTGGTGGTTTGCTCTACGCGTGAAACGCTGGGGTACTGGCCCATGTCTAAAGA
>NZ_JBXAPF010000031.1:0-56703 GCF_058803665.1 Lysinibacillus sp. GW821-FHT14F06 | reverse complement strand
CGTTCCCATACCGAACACGGAAGTTAAGCTCTTTAGCGCCGATGGTAGTTGGGGGCTTCCCCCTGTGAGAGTAGGACGTCGCTAGGCACACAGCAACCACTGAGAAATCAGTGGTTTTTATATTTGAATTAAAATTAGTGTTACATGTGGAATATGTAGTATTAGACGGTGATATTACGATTTTAACGATACTTAAACTGGCTATAAATATGAATTTAGTTGGGTAATGAGAACTTGGAGCAATTATCATGGAAGTAATGTCTATATGCTTTTTACTATTAGGTAGAAGAGATAATAATATGCTTAGTCATTTTAAAAGTAACTTTGTATTCATAAGAAATCAACTATGCACTAGCGTAATTGAGTCTGTTTTTTTGAGCTCACTCGAAAAGTTCCTCTTCAAAATCCATGACATCCGCCAGGGGCTCTATCTTGATTCTGCGAGCATTTTACACCCACTGAATAGGGAAAAAATCGCATTCATTTTCGCCCATCTATAGAGGTGGGAGTATTCTGTATCTGACGTTTCGCTTTTGCTACAGAAAAGATAAATTAATTACAAGGGATTGAAAAAAATTCATGTCTTTTGCTTTAGCACACACACTCATGATTCGACTCCTAATATTTTAGGTTGAACTAAAGCGCTACTATCCTATTCAAACATATACCTTAAATGCTAAAATTTAAGTAGCTTTCAAAATAAAGGGGTGCTTAGAATGGCGACGGGGTTATATAGTGAAGAAATACAAATAGAGAAGGAAAAATTACAAGCATTTATTCAAAGTAAAGAAGAATGGGCTGAACTTATACCAGGTTACTTACATCATGAATTTCCGAATGAACAAGATATGATTTGGGTGTTTCAAGGTGATTTTGGTATTATTCAAAAGGCTGTAAAAGTGGAACTTAAATATAAGGAATCTCCAACAAATCAAGTTATGTTTGATCTGATAGGTTTATCAGATCCTATAAATGGTGATGGTTTTTTTGAAATTAGGGAAGGGCATGGCGATACATGTCAGCTTACTGGGAATTTAACAATGAAAGCTAGTGGTTTTTTAGCTGGAATGATGAATCCGATATTAGAGAAGTTTGTTCCACAGTTAGTAGAGAAATTGGTACAAAAAATGGTAGCTAAAGCAAGTCTATAAAAAAAGTGAGTAACTATTAGGGAAAATAAGTTTTGGCAAAAGTGATTATATTTATAAGTTGAAAAGATCATTGCTCTTAGGAGGAGGGCACTGAAAAAGTCGATTTGCCACAAAAATTGTGATGCAAATCGACTTTTTTAAGTTTTCAAATCCAACAAAAGACAAAATTCTAATATAAAAAAGTGAATTTTTTTAGTTTTTCAGTGCCCTCTCTTAGGAGGGAATGATCTTTTTATATTGACTACCAATTGTCGGTAATAACGATACGTGGTTTCTTATGTGTGAATTTCTGGTGATACCTTGTATGGAGGGGATTTCAAGGTATCATCGAAGGAGTTTTGTGGTATTAAACATATAGCTTCAAATATTATGGAATAACTTGACAAAATTATTTATGAAATTTATATTTGAGTAAATACTCAAATTCTAAGGAGGTAGTGACGAAACTATTTGGTAACAAAAAAGGATACAAAATTAGATTTATTTACTAAAAAGGAGTTTAATGCAGTTTTTTAATTTTTCATTTGGTCTCCAGCAATCGAACAAAACTCGGATGTTGGTGAGGAGATTATGGATTTTATTTCTATAATACGTGAACATGCTAGTGTTTTCTTATCAAGAGTCATTCCATGTTCCGTTGAAAAAAAGATTATTGATACAGCAGCCTCAATGTTTCTTTCGTCCATCTTAACCTACGTATTAGTTGAAGAAAGAAGAATGGGAGACAGTCTACTAGTAAATCAATACATTGAGGAGGTAGTTACAGTTATTTTAAAAGGCATTCAAAATACATAAAAATTTTTTAGTAAAATTTGAGTAATTACTCAGTATTTTTTTGGATGAAAGAAGGTATGTCTATGCTTCAATGGATTGATATTCAAACACTTATTTGGTTATTCCCTATTATGTTTATACTCCATGATTTTGAAGAAATTATTATGGTTGAGAAGTGGTTAAATAATAAATCTTCAGTTTTGTATGCAAAACTACCAACAAAAGCAGCTGATAGAGTGATTAAGCAATTTTCTATGTCAACAGCACAGTTTGCAGTAGCTGTAGTGGTCATATTTTTCTTTGTAAGTGGATCGACTTTTAGCGCCAGTCAATTTGTGAATCAAGGGCAATTAGGGAATATTTATATATTCACTATTGTTACATTAATCTTTTTTCTTCATGCATTTACACATCTAGGGCAGACAATATTTCTTCGTTCTATAACACCTGGCGCAGTCACATCATTAATTATCATTATTCCATATAGCTTAATTTTGTATCATTCACTATTAATGAATAATGTGATAACTTGGAACATCATTTTTATTTGCTTACCATTTTGTCTATTATTATTACCACTTGCATTATTTGCTCACTGGGTTGGTAGAAAGGTTATTTGATAAATAGTTTTTATGTCAATCTGGTGTAAAAGCTATCCTGCTTAGTGGGATAGCTTTTTCTCGTGTTATAATTAAAGAAGAATATAACGGAAATGGGTGTTTTGTTTTGCAAAAGAAAAAGCCGATTGTAGAAGGGTTAGAGCGCTTTCGACAACAACAAAATATTTCCTTTCATGTCCCGGGGCATAAACACGGTGAACTATCTCGTCTTCCTCAGGCCTTTAAAGATGTTATGCGGTATGATGTAACGGAGTTATCAGGTCTTGATGACCTACATCATCCTGAGGAAATGATATTAGAAGCAGAAAATTTATTGGCAGATACATATGGGACAATGAAAAGCTTCTTTTTAGTAGGTGGATCTACGGTTGGGAATTTAGCAATGATCTATGCTACCTGTAAAAAGGATGATACGATTATTGTTCAACGTAATGCTCATAAGTCTATTTTTCATGCATTTGAGTTGGTTGGAGCAAGGCCTGTATTTGTCTCACCCATGTGGGATGATCAAACACTAACAGCAACGCATGTTTCCTATAAGGATTTAAAAGAAGCTGTTGATTATTATCCAGAGGCCCGGGCTGTTGTTTTAACATATCCTACTTACTATGGTATGACATCTAAAGAAATACAGCAGCAAGTTGCTTACTGTCATGAAAAGGGAATTCCTGTCTTAGTGGATGAGGCACACGGAGCCCATTTTAGTGCATGCTCCTTATTTCAACCATCCGCATTGACATTTGGCGCAGATATAGTGGTACAGTCTGCACATAAAACTTTGCCTGCAATGACAATGGCATCCTTTATGCATGTTAATTCAGATATCATTAATGTCGATAAAATAAATCATTATCTACGTATGCTACAATCTAGCAGCCCATCCTATCTTTTATTAGCATCTTTAGATGATGCACGCTATTATATACAGACATATATGGAGAGTGATGGTGCATATATAATAGAAAAAAAGAATCAATGGGTAGAAGCATTACGGGCAATAGGATCTTTGAAAGTTATTGAGGTAGATGATCCTATAAAATTATTACTCCGTGTAGAGGGCTATAGTGGTTTCCAACTACAAGAGGCACTGGAGGCAAAACAAGTATATGTAGAGCTGGCAGATGCAAATCAGGTTTTGTTGGTACTACCTTTATTAAAACAGGGGCATAACTATCCCTTTGCAGAAATTCGTGTCCGTATTAAGGATGCGATAACAATATTGTTAAATACACCGAAAGCAGACATAATAACAGCTCCACATACAGCCTATAATTTTGTAGCCATTACCGAACCAGTTTATTCTATTGAGGAAATTGAAAAATCGGAAAAGGAATGGTTACCATATATGCGAACAATGGGGCGAATCTCATCAAGCATGGTTATTCCTTACCCTCCAGGCATTCCATTACTTGTCCCAGGAGAAAAGATAACAGTGGCAAAATTGAGCCAGCTTGAGGAATTGTTGGCTACGGGTGCAACATTCCAAGGAAATCACCGTTTAGAAGAAAAAATGATTGAGGTCATGAAATAGTTGGAGGCAATAAACAGGATGAATAGCAATTTATTTATAACATTTGAAGGTCCAGAGGGTGCCGGAAAGACAACAGTTATTCAAAAAATAGCTGAGCGACTAGCTCAGGAGAATATTGATGTATTAGCAACAAGAGAACCTGGTGGTATTGAGATTGCTGAAAAAATTCGGACAATTATTTTAAACCCTGCGCATACAGCAATGGATGAACGTACAGAGGCGTTATTGTACGCAGCGGCACGAAGTCAGCATTATTTTGAAAAAGTAAGACCTGCATTGGATGAGGGTAAAATGGTTATTTGTGATCGCTTCATTGATTCCTCATTAGCTTATCAAGGATATGCACGTGGTATTGGTGTGGATGAAGTATTATCTATTAATGAGTTTGCAATCGGTAAGAAACTACCTGATGTTACAATTTTATTTGATCTTGACCCAGAGATTGGTTTAGCACGTATTCATGCCCATGGTGAACGAGAGGTAAATCGATTAGATGTTGAAAGCTTAGCCTTTCATCAGAAGGTTCGAGAAGGGTATTTACAACTAGTGGGCCGTTACCCAGAACGTATACAAGTTGTCAATGCGGATCAAAATATTGAGCGTGTTGTAGAAGATGTATGGGCATTATTATTTGATGCAATGCAGTAAAAGCATGAAGTTGTCTAACACATTGTGATATAATGGTAACATCTATTATTTTATTTAATGAGATAAAAACGCTCATTAAATTGAAACTTTCCTATAGATAATGGTATCAAAAATCGTTCTAGGTTAATTTTATAAAAGGGGTGAGTGCGAATGAAGTTAGTCGTAGCTGTAGTGCAGGATCAGGATAGCAGTCGCTTATCAAATGCTTTAACGAAGAATCAGTTTCGCGCAACTAAGTTAGCGAGCACAGGAGGTTTCTTACGTTCTGGAAATACGACGTTTCTTATTGGGACGGAAGACTCTCTCATACCCAAAGTTTTAGATATTATTCGAGATAATTGTCGAGCTCGGGAACAAATGGTGGCACCAGTTTCACCATTGGGCGGTAATGCAGATTCCTATATACCTTATCCTGTAGAGGTTGAAGTAGGAGGAGCGACAGTTTTTGTTTTACCAATTGAGCAGTTTCATCATTTTTAGTTCAGTATGAAATTTAAATTAGCTTTTGTGTATCGATAAAGAAAGCAAGTGGGGGCGAATACAGCTTGAAGATCAATCAAGATATACGTGTCGGGTTAAATACTAATCGCAAAGAGCCACTACAAAATAATAATCAAAATAACCGATTTGGAGATATGGTCGTCAAGCAGGGAACCAAATTGCAGACTGAACAGCTTACACGATTGCTAGGGGATATTTCTACTGCGGGTGACCGAGTTGCAAGATCACGAAATTTACGAGAGCTTGCGCGTTTTAAAATGCTTGTTAAAAAATTTCTACAAGAAACCGTCGAACATGGTATGGAATTAAAGCAATCACATACTTGGAATCGTTTCGGTGAGGGAAGACGTTTAAAAATTATCGAAACGATTGATTCTCGCCTTGTGGAGCTGGCACAAGATATTTTAGATGAAGAGAAAGAAGCAATTGATCTTCTTGATAAAATCGGTGAGATAAAAGGCTTATTAATTAATCTGTATATGTAAAACCCGTGTCTCGTTCTCTTGTAGGCGCGGGCTTTTTTCAAATATATTTTGCTAATTGCTACAAACATAGTGTAACTAACTATTATAGGCAATTCTGTGTGAAGAAGAGAGCAATTGCAAAAAATTATATCTAGTTGTAATTGTTATGGGAAGGAATTTAAATATATGGCCAAGAATGTTGAAGAGCTATTTTCACTACAACCTGTCGTAATGAAGCAGCTTCAAACGATTTTTGACAAAAATAGATTAGCGCATGCATACATTTTTGATGGCGAAAAAGGGACAGGCAAAGCAGATATTATGCGATTTTTTGTCAAATTAATGCTATGTGAGCAACCAAATCAAAATGTTCCATGTGAAACATGTCGAAATTGCAGACGTGTTGATTCTGGCAATCATCCTAATATTCATCAAATATATCCAGATGGTCAATTTATTAAAATTGATCAAATACGTGATTTAGTAGCTGAGATGAAGATGATGGGTGTTGAAGAAGGGCGAAAGATTTATGTACTTCATCATGCAGATCGACTTAATATTGCATCCGCAAATATGATTCTAAAATTTTTAGAGGAACCTGAGGGAGAGGTTACTGCCATTTTGCTAACTGAGCAAATGCAGTCAATATTACCAACAATCCGCTCTAGATGCCAGCATATAAAGTTTCAAAAAATGCCTCGACATGTATTGTTAAAGCATTTGCAAGAAAGCAATATTTCATACTCAATGTCTTGCACAGTGAGCATGATGACGAATGAGCTCGAAACAGCTATAATTTTGGCAAATGACGAGCAGTTTGCACTTGCTCGAAAAACAGTGTTAAAATTAGTAGAGACAATTCGCCAAAATGTACATGAAGCAATGCTGGTTGTACATGAAGAATGGTTGCCACTTTTTAAAGAAAAAAGTGAAATGGAACAAGCATTGGATTTACTACTATTTGCTTACCGTGATATAGTGTCAATAAAAGCTAATCCCGAGGCAGCTTGTACTTATCCAGACATGTTACAGATATTTAAAGAAGCTGCGTTACATTCGACTTATGAACGCCTATCTAGTCAAATGGAGTCTATTTTACAGGCGCGCGCATCTTTACAGCGTAACATGAATAGGACGTTATTGATGGAGCAGCTAATGCTAAATCTGCAGGAGGGATACACATTTGTATAATGTAGTGGGAGTCCGTTTTAAAAAAGCGGGTAAAATATATTATTTTGATCCAGCATCATATCTACTAGAAGACAGTCAATACGTCATTGTAGAGACAGCTCGTGGTGTGGAATATGGTAAAGTAGTTGTCCCACAAAAGGTTGTTGGGGATAATGATGTTGTATTACCACTTAAACAAGTACTACGACCAGCGGATGAACGTGATCGTATTCAGGTAGAGGAAAATGCTGCTGAGTCAAAGCGGGCATTTGAACTGGCAAGTACAAAAATTATAGAGCATAATCTAGAAATGAAGCTAGTAGATGTTGAATATACATTTGATCGTAATAAAATTATTTTTTATTTTACAGCAGAAGGACGTGTTGACTTTAGGGATCTAGTAAAGGATTTGGCCTCGGTATTTAGAACACGTATCGAACTTCGCCAAATTGGTGTACGTGATGAGGCTAAATTGTTGGGGGGGATAGGTCCATGTGGACGAATGCTCTGTTGCTCAACTTTTTTAGGTGATTTTGATCCAGTTTCTATTAAGATGGCAAAAGATCAAAACCTTTCTTTAAATCCTTCAAAAATTTCAGGTCTATGTGGTCGTTTAATGTGCTGTTTAAAGTATGAAAATGATGAATATGAGGAAGCAAAAGAGGGCATGCCTGACATTGGTGAAATGACGATGACACCAGACGGACGAGGTAGAGTTGTAAGTTTAAATGTGCTAGAAAGACTCATTCAAGTATATTTACAAGAGCAGGAACGCACAGTTGAATATACACTAGAAGAACTGCTGGCATGCGAAAAAAATCTTATATAAGATAGAGAATTTAACGAGGTGGCTTGGGTGAAGGACCGTAATTTCTTAGATACCGTTATGGAGTTCGAACAACAACTCGAAGCAATGCAGGAGCAATTTGGTGCATTGAAGCAATTTGTAGCGTTAATGATGGAAGAGCATAAGGCACTTGAAACAGAAAATCATCACCTTCGTACACGTCTAGAAGAACTAATTGCTAAAGATAACTCCGTACAGGCTGCTGATGTGAAGAAAGAAACTTCACTAGATATTGGAGAGGGCTATGATAACCTGGCACGCTTGTACCAAGAAGGCTTCCATGTATGTCATGTTCATTTTGGAAGTTCACGTAAAGGTGAAGACTGTCTGTTTTGTCTATCATTTTTAAATAAACAAAATGTGTAATAGAAGGCTGATTGCCACTGCGGTGGTATCAGTCTTTTGTTTTGTATAGTAGGGGGAAGAAAGATATGGATGATTGGTTAAAGGATGATGAAAGGCTAGACTATTTGTTGGCAGAGAACTTACGTATTATACAAAGTCCCTCAGTCTTTTCATTTTCTTTGGATGCAGTGCTACTTTCGAAATTTGTCAATGTTCCTTATTATAAAGGGAACATTGTTGATTTATGCTCAGGTAATGGTGTCATTCCTCTCTTTTTAAGTGCACGAACTAAGGGACAAATAACGGGGGTAGAGATTCAGCCACGTTTATTTGATATGGCAGAGAGAAGCATCCAGTACAATCAGTTAGAAAATCAAATTCAAATGATCCTTGGAGATGTAAAAGAAATACCAAAACAATTGGGTATTGAAAAATATGATGTTGTTACCTGTAACCCGCCATATTTTTTAGCACATGAAGCAAGTGATAAAAATCTTAGTGAGCATCATGCTATTGCAAGACATGAACTATATTTAACATTAGAAGAGGCAATTCAATCCACTAGTAAATTATTAAAACAGGGTGGAAAGGCAGCATTTGTGCATCGTCCAGGTCGATTATTAGATATCGTTACAGCTATGCGTGCAAATCGTTTAGAGCCCAAGCGAATGCAATTTATTTATCCAAAAGAAGGGAAAGAGGCCAATACATTATTAATAGAAGGAATAAAAGATGGAAAGCCAGATTTGAAAATATTACCACCACTGTATGTCTATAATGCCAATAATGAATATACACCTGAAGTGAGAGAAATTCTTTATGGAAAAGAACAATAGTCACTACTTTTACGTGTTAGAATGCGCCGATCAATCATTTTATGCAGGTTATACAAATAATGTAGATAAGCGTGTAGCTGTACATAACGCTGGTAAAGGGGCAAAATATACAAGAGCCAGAGGACCAGTGAAATGTATTTATATGGAAGAGTTTGACACAAAGCAAGAGGCAATGCGTGCAGAATATGCTTTTAAGCAACTAACAAGAACACAGAAAATTAATTATATAAGGAGGGGTGAATCGTGAAATCACAAAAGAGTACAATACACGATCAGACAGGCTGTTTATATCTTGTAGGAACACCTATTGGAAATCTAGAAGATATGAGCGTGCGTGCACTACGCATTTTAAAAGAAGCAGATATTATAGCCGCAGAAGATACTAGAAATACAAAGAAGCTGTGTAACTACTTTGACATTGAAACACCTTTAATAAGTTATCATGAACATAATTTAGCGGTGGGAGGAGAAAAATTATTAACTTTACTACAGGAGGGTAAAACAATAGCATTAGTGAGTGATGCAGGTTTACCTTGTATTTCTGATCCTGGTGCAGATATAGTTGAAAAAGCAATCGCTCAAAACTTTCCTGTTGTGCCGATACCAGGTCCGAATGCGGCAATATCGGCTTTAATTGCATCTGGATTAACACCTCAGCCGTTTTTCTTCTATGGATTTTTAAATCGCGGGAAAAAGGAACGTCGACAGCAATTAGAGCAGCTAAAAAAACGTCAGGAAACAATGCTGTTCTATGAGGCACCTCATCGTTTAAAGGAAACCTTAAAAGATATGGAACTTATTCTTGGAAATCGTCGAATTGTATTAGCGCGTGAGTTGACAAAGAAATTTGAGGAGTTTTTAAGAGGAACTCTCAATGAAGCCGTAGAATGGTCTCAAAATGAGGAAATCCGAGGGGAATTTTGTATTGTCCTTGAAGGAAATAGCAATATTGAGGAAGAGGATAGCGAAGAAGCGTATTGGGTAAAGATGTCCTTTGTGGAACATGTCGATTATATTATTGCTCAGGATGGTGTTACGTCAAAAGAAGCCATAAAAGAAGTAGCGAAACTACGGAAAGTATCTAAACGAGATGTATATAACGAATATCATAGCTAATAAAAAGAAGAGGTTGCCTTCAGAGAGGCGACCTCTTTTGTATATTTAACCAAGTTAGGAATTATTAGGAATTATATTTTTTCAGTAATTATAAATGTTTAAATTGATAATAATTGTAAAAAATAGTACCCTTAAATGTGAAAGGTCTGACATGGACATTATAAGGGTCTCCTAATTTGGGTATATTAAAAACTAATTAAGTAAAACACCTAAATCGCTGTTCTCGATTTAGGCGTACATCATATTATTTTTTTAAGTTATTTTGGATTTCTTTCACTAACATTTCTGCACCTTCTGGGCTTAAAATTAATTTGCCTCCAACTAGACGGAAGTTATCATCAGATACTTCGCCAGTAACAGCACATGTCATGTTAGGCATATATTTTTTTAAGATGATTTTGTCATCATCCACATAGATTTCTAAAGCGTCTTTTTCAGCAATACCTAATGTACGGCGTAGTTCGATAGGAATTACTACACGACCTAACTCATCGACTTTACGAACAATTCCTGTTGATTTCATAATTATTTTTCCTCCTAATGTTAAAAGTTATATTGGTATTTCGTCAAATTTCGACATAATTTCTTTGTCTGATAGTTATCATACCAAGTAATGCCATAAACGTCAATTAATTAATGCACTAATATTATTGGTTTTAAAAAAATTTTTGCGGAGAAAACAGATATATCGATTTTTTTAAAAGGTTTTTATTATGTATTTTTATTTATAGTAAAAAAGCTTCTTATTTAAGACATTTAATGGATTGAATATATGATTCGACAATTTTCGCGTACGATTCAAACTTTCATTGAAACGAATTTCGTACTTCGTTAGAATAGATAGTATACTGTGAAACAATGGAGGCAGTTCTTGTGAGCGAACAAAATAAAACATTCTATATAACAACCCCAATCTATTATCCAAGTGGGAAATTTCATATCGGTACAGCGTATACAACTGTAGCATCAGATACAATCGCGCGTTATAAACGTTTACGTGGTTATGATGTACGTTTTTTAACTGGAATGGATGAGCATGGACAAAAAATTCAAGAGAAAGCAGCTGAAGCAGGCAAGCATCCACAGGAATATGTGAATGAAATTGCAGATGCGGCAAAAAGACTTTGGACTTTAATGGATATTTCATATGATGATTTCATTCAAACAACCCAAGATCGACATAAGAAAGCTGTAGAAAAGATTTTCCAAAAGTTTTTAGATAATGGCGATATTTATAAAGGCGAGTATGAGGGGTGGTACTGTACCCCTTGTGAATCATTCTTTACTGAAACACAATTAGAGAATGGTAACTGTCCTGACTGTGGTCGACCAGTGCATAAAGTTAAAGAGGAATCATATTTCTTTAATATGAAGAAATATGCAGATCGTCTATTAGCTTATTATGAAGAGAATTTGGAGTTCATTGAACCTGAATCCCGAAAAAATGAGATGATTAATAACTTTATTAAACCAGGGCTAGAAGATTTATCTGTATCAAGAACATCATTCGACTGGGGAATTAAAGTACCTGGAGATCCTAAACATGTTATTTATGTTTGGGTAGATGCCTTAACGAACTATATCACTGCTTTAGGCTATCTATCAGAAGACGAAACATTATTCAACAAATATTGGCCAGCAGATGTACATGTAGTTGGAAAGGATATTGTTCGTTTCCATACAATATATTGGCCAATTTTCCTAATGGCACTAGACTTACCTCTCCCTAAAAAAGTGTTTGCACATGGTTTTATTATGATGAAGGATGGTAAAATGTCAAAATCGAAGGGCAATGTAATCTATCCAGAAATGTTAATCGACCGTTATGGTCTAGATGCGACACGTTATTTCCTATTACGCGAGCTTCCTTTTGGTTCTGACGGAGTATTTTCACCAGAATCATTTGTAGAACGAACTAACTTCGATCTTGCGAATGATTTAGGAAATTTATTGAATCGTACAATTTCTATGATTAATAAATATTTCGATGGTGTTATTCCTACAAAAAATCTTCTACCAACAGAGTTTGATATGGCTTTAAAAGAGCAGGCTGAGACGGTACGTATTAAATATGAAGAAAGTATGGAAAAAATGCAATTTAGTGTCGTATTGGCAGACTTATGGACACTTGTTTCACGCACAAATAAATATATAGATGAAACTCAACCATGGGTTCTAGCGAAAGAGGAAACAGATAAGCCAAAATTAGGTGCTGTTATGCGAAATTTAGCGGAAAGTTTACACCAAATTGCTGTCATGTTACAACCGTTTATGACATCTACACCTAAACGCATAATTGAGCAGTTAGGCTTGGATGACAGATTCTTAGCATGGGATACAATTGAAACATTCGGCAATACTATTCCAGCAAACATTAAAGTGGTAGAAAAAGGTATTCCAATATTCCCACGCTTAGAGAGTGAAATAGAGATAGCCTATATTCGTGATGAAATGCGTGGTTCAGTGAAAACGCTGCAAGAAGAGGAGCCTAAAGATCAATCGAAAACTACTGAAATTCCAGAAATTCCTGAAATTACAATTGATGATTTCATGAAAATTGATTTGCGAGTCGCAACGGTAACTGCATGTGAAAATGTTCCGAAAGCGGATAAATTATTAAAGCTTCAAGTGGATCTTGGATATGAGCAACGACAAGTAGTTTCAGGCATTGCCAAGTTCTATTCTCCAGACGAATTAGTTGGTCAAAAGGTGATAGTAGTCGCTAATTTGAAACCGGTGAAATTACGAGGTGAATTATCACAAGGTATGATTTTAGCTGGTGAAAAAGATGGAATTTTAAAATTAGCATCAGTTGATCCAAAACTTGAAAACGGGGCAAAAGTAAAGTAAGGAATTTTAGTGGCCTGCTGAATGTAAAATATTCAGCAGGCTTTTAAAATCTTTTAGTAATCCTCGGTAAGTATTATTTCGAGATAATTTATGTGAGGTAAATAATGTATTTTAATGGGTATTTAGTATCGAATCAGGCATTTAGGTTTATGTGTAATGTCACAATACCAAATTGTTTGTAATGTATTTGTAATACTTACGCAAAAAAAGAAATAATAATTTTTAATAAAATCAATGTTAGGAGAATGACAATGTTCATCGATACACATGTACACTTAAACGCAGATCAGTACACAGAAGATCTACAAGAGGTTATTGATAGAGCCCTTGAGGCAAAAGTAGAAACAATGGTTGTAGTTGGATTTGATCGTAAAACCATTGAAAAGACAATGCAACTGATTGAACAATATGATTTTGTTTATGGTGTCATTGGCTGGCACCCTGTTGATGCGATTGATTGTACACAAGAAGATTTGAATTGGATTGAGGAATTAACAGCACATCCAAAAATAGTTGGTATTGGTGAAACTGGGTTGGACTACTATTGGGATAAATCCCCAAAGGAAGTTCAACAAGCACTTTTCCGCAAGCAAATTCATTTAGCGCAAAAGGTGAATTTACCAATCATTATTCATAACAGAGATGCAACAGGGGATGTTGTACAAATTTTACGTGAAGAAAATGCAGCATCCGTTGGTGGGGTTATGCATTGCTATAGTGGTAGTGTAGAAACAGCACATGAATGTATTGCTATGAATTTTATGATTAGCCTTGGTGGGCCGGTGACATTTAAAAATGCACGGATGCCCAAGGAAGTGGCGACAGAAATACCGTTAGAGCATTTGATGATTGAAACAGATGCACCGTATCTAGCGCCTCATCCATATCGAGGAAAGCGTAATGAGCCAGCCTTTGTGCCATTAGTGGCAGAAGAAATTGCGCGTTTAAAAGGGTTAAAGATTGAGGAAATTGCACAGGTAACAACAGCCAATGCGAAAAAATTTTTTAGGATTGACGTTTAACTAGCCGAGATGCCTCCAATATTGGGTTTGTGGTTGGTCAAAATGGCAAAGTCAATTTTCTTAGAAATACTTTCGGGTTGACAGTGCCAAAACTAGTCCGTATAATCCAACCTTGTATTAAGGAGGCGTTTTTTCATGTCAAATAATTCCATGAAAAACTTGTTCTTAGGATCATTGAGGAGTAAGCAAACAGTGATAAGAGTTATTTCACTTGTCCTGTTTGTATCTGTAATTTCATTTGTACTTTATCAAGGTACTAAACAAACCGTAACGCTTGAAGCAAACGGAGAAAAAATTGAAGTAGCAACACATGCCAAAACTGTAGAACAATTATTACAAGATCAAAATATAGACATAGCAGAGCATGACAAAATATCACCCTCTCTGAACACCAAAATTGTTAATGGATTAGCAATTGCATGGGAACAGGCAAAAGAAGTAACTATTTCAGTTGATGGAAATCAGTCAAAAGTTTGGACAACTGAAACACTAGTGAAAGACATTTTGAAAGAAGCGAATATTCAAGTATCTGAGCATGACTCTTTAGTACAAGGTCTGGATACAGAAGTAGGAGCAGAGAACAAAATTGATATTCAAAAAGCGTTTCAAGTAGCTCTTGTCGATGGTGTAAAAGAAAGACAAGTATGGTCCACTTCGACTACGGTCGCTAACTTTTTAAAACAACAAGGAATTCAGCTTAATGAATTCGATCGTGTCGAAAATAACCTCGAGGACGTTCTTACTCCGAAGAGTAAAATCACAGTAGTTCGCGTAGAAAAGGTTATCGATGTAGTGGAAGACTCTTTAGATTTCGCAGTTGAAAAGAAGCAGGATGCTTCGTTGCAGAAGGGAAAACAAAAAGTGGTGACAACGGGCGAGAAAGGTTCTATTTCTCGAACGTTTGAAGTCGTGAAAGAAAATGGTAAAGTGGTAGCCAAAAATTTGAAAACTGAAAAGGTTTTAAAAGAGCCGCAGAAGCAAGTGGTTGCAGTAGGTACTAAAACTGTTGTGGCAAGTGCGGCGACTGTTTCACGTGGTTCAGCAGAGCCAGCTAACGGTAAAGAATTTTATGTTACTGCAACGGCCTATACACCATACTGTAAAGGATGCTCAGGTACATCTGCCACTGGCATTAATTTACGTTCAGGCGCTGGATTAAAAGTAATTGCGGTTGATCCATCTGTTATTAAGCTTGGCTCAAAAGTATGGGTTGAAGGCTATGGAACAGCAGTGGCTGGGGATACTGGCGGTGCAATTAAGGGTAATAAGATCGATATACTTGTACATTCTGATGCCCAGGCTAGTAAGTGGGGCGTAAAGAAAGTGCGTATAAAAGTATTAAATTAAAAAATTTGTAAAATTAATCAAAATGTTTTTTCACTAACTTTAGCTTTCCTGTTTTGACTGGCGGGAAAGCTTTTTTATCTTTATTTAGTAATTTTTATATCTAAAAACAGATTGTACCCTCTAGGCAGAATGCAAATACTATGTCCATAGGTCAAGTGTTAACAATACATAACCGTGTATTTCTGTACAATCATACAGTGCAGTTGTAAAATGGTCTGAAGATAAGGTAGAAAAGAGGAGCCTTTTTGCAAATAAAAGAAATCATTGTGGTTGAGGGGAAAGATGATACAACTGCCATTAAAAGAGCTGTACAGGCAGATACTATAGAAACAAATGGTTCAGCAATTTCAGAGGAAACGCTGAAGCGAATTCAGCATGCACAGGATAAAAGAGGTGTAATTGTTTTTACTGATCCTGATTATCCAGGACGTCGAATTCGTGCAATTATAGAAGAGCGTGTGAAAGGTGTTAAGCATGCTTTCTTACCAAAAGCAAAAACGATTGCCAAAAACGGTAAAGGGCTTGGAATTGAGCACGCAGCAGATGAGGATATACGTAAGGCACTACAACAGGTCTATACGCCAAATAGTGAAGAGCAGATTACTGATGATATAACGCTAGAGGATTTAATGACAGCACGTTTAATTGGACATCCACAGGCAAAATATCGTCGGGATCGTCTTGGGGAGCTGTTGAATATTGGCGCAACAAATGGTAAGCAGCTTCACAAAAGATTGAAAATGTTTCAAATTACAGAACAGCAATTTGGTGCGGCCGTCGCACAGCTAGATCAGGAGGAAAACAATGCATAAGGATATTGCAACACCAATCAGAACGCAAGAAATTTTAAAAAAATATGGATTTTCATTTAAAAAAAGCTTAGGTCAAAATTTTTTAATAGACCCAAACATCTTAAGAAATATTGTTAGTCATGCAAATTTAACTGAAAATAGTGGTGCAATTGAGGTTGGTCCTGGCATTGGAGCATTAACAGAACACTTAGCTAGAAGTGCAAAAAAGGTGGTATCCTTTGAAATTGATCAGCGGCTATTACCAGTATTAGAAGATACTTTAAGTCCATATAATAATGTGACGATTGTACATTCAGATATTTTAAAGGCAGATGTTCTTAAAGTAATTGAGGAAGAGATGCCAGGTATTGAGGATATTATGGTAGTAGCTAATTTGCCATATTATGTGACAACCCCAATTTTGATGAAATTGCTAAATGACCGCTTACCAATAAGAGGCTTTGTCGTCATGATGCAAAAGGAGGTTGCAGATCGTATAACAGCCAAACCAGGAACGAAAGAGTATGGTTCATTATCGATAGCAATCCAATATTATGTGAAGGCTGATATTGCTATGACGGTGCCAAAAACTGTATTCATGCCACAGCCAAATGTAGATTCTGCGGTCATTCGCTTAATTAAGCATGATGAACCCCCTGTAAAAGTGATAGATGAGGATTTCTTATTTGTTGTGACACGTGCATCCTTTGTGCAGCGAAGAAAAACAATCTTCAATAATTTGCAATCAGGTTTACCGAATGGAAAGCAGTATAAAGAGAAAATTTTAGAGGCTTTAACAGCAGTTAATATAGAGCCAACTCGACGAGGAGAAACACTTAGCATTCAAGAGTTTGGAAAATTAGCGGATGCGCTCTATCCGACATTTGTAAAGTAAGAAATTTTGTTAACATTTTTCCCTACAAGTAAAAAAAACATAATTTTTCATAAAAAATAAGTTGACAATATTTATTCAGGGCTGATAAAATATTATATTTTGTTGACATTTTTGGGCGTATCGCTTATACTATTTAGTAGTGAGGTGTAAGCGAAAATGCCAAAAACTTTAGCGGACATTAAAAAGTCGTTGGATTGTCATTTGGGTAAACGTTTGCAGTTAAGAGCAAACGGAGGTCGCAAGAAAACGGTCGAGTGTGCAGGGATATTGCGTGAGACATATCGTGCTATCTTTGTAGTTGAGCTTGATCAAGAGGACAATACGTGCAAGCGCGTATCGTATAGCTACACAGATATTTTAACTGAAGCAGTAGAGATTACTTTTTTAGACGAAGCAAAAGCTGCTGTCGCAAAATAGTTTCTAGTACTTATTTCTATATTCTGAAACACTCATGCATGTTAAAAACTGCATGAGTGTTTTGCGTTTTTCGGGACATACTAAATTCGTCAGTTGTTAAAGGAGGAGTTTATATGCCTAGAAAAGGTATCATGTCACCTCGATTAAAAGAAGAGATCGCAAAAGAGCTTGGATTTTATGATGTTGTGCAACGAGAAGGCTGGGGCGGCATTAAAGCTCGTGACGCAGGTAATATGGTCAAACGTGCCATAGAAATGGCTGAACGAGCAAGTAATGAGCAAGACCACAATAAGTAGACTATTTTTTTAAAATGGCCAACTTATAAAAAATAATTTCGTTTAGCAGGGATGAAATTTTTCTGCTGACACAACAACACAACTGACGAGAGAGAACCGTTACGCCGATTAGGGGTATACGGTTCTTTTTTTCCATTTTCGTGTTCCCATTATGGTAAAATAAAATGAATAATCTTGTACGTAAGTTGAAAGGTTGTTGCGAAAGCGAAGAGCTAATGGAGCGCCAGCCAATAATTGCGACAAAGCATAATTGATAAGTGTAGCTATAAGGGAGGAAGAAAGATGCTTTATGTAAAGGCGCCTGCAAAAATAAATTTAACATTAGATGTACTTTATAAAAGACCAGATAATTATCACGAAGTAGAGATGGTCATGACAACTGTCGATTTAGCAGATCGTATTAGTTTGGAATCCCGAGAAGATGGCGTCATAGAAATAATTTCGACTGATAACTTTGTGCCGAATGATCACCGTAATTTTGCTTATCAGGCAGCGCGTCTAATTAAAGATACATACGGCATTGGACAAGGTGTATCCATTACTATAGAAAAAGAAATACCAATTGCAGCAGGTCTTGCAGGGGGCAGCAGTGATGCAGCTGCAACACTGAAGGGTTTGAATGAACTATGGAATTTAGGGTTATCCATTGATGAATTAGCTGAACTTGGTGCAAAAATTGGATCAGATGTTTCGTTTTGTGTTTATGGTGGCACTGCATTAGCAACAGGGCGTGGGGAAAGAATTCAGGAATTATCAGCACCTCCAAACTGTTGGGTAGTCTTAGCAAAACCTAAAATTGGTGTTTCAACTGCTGAAGTATATGGTGGACTCAAAGTAGAAGGGCTAGAGCATCCAAATACCAAGCAAATGATTCGTGCTATAGAAACAGAGGATTATGAGCTGCTTTGTTCATCATTAGGAAATGTTTTGGAAACTGTAACATTTAAACTACACCCAGAAGTAGTTATGTTAAAAGAGCAAATGAAGCGCTTTGGAGCGGATGCAACATTGATGAGCGGAAGCGGTCCTACGGTGTTTGGTCTAGTGGATAGCGAGGCTAGAGTAAGCCGCATTTATAATGGCTTACGTGGTTTTTGTGAAGAAGTATATGCTGTGCGTATTTTAGGTGAACGAAATACGCTTGCTTAAAACCGCAAATTTGTGTTAATTTTACCTATAAATATTCGTGTTTAGGAGAGGGTCGCATGAAATGGAAGCGTAGTGAACGACTAGTGGATATGACGTATTATTTACTAGAACATCCACATCAGCTGATCCCGCTAACTTATTTTTCTGAATTATATCAATCTGCAAAGTCCTCCATAAGTGAAGATTTAACGATTGTAAAAGAAACTTTCGAAGAAAAAGGAATCGGGTTATTGATGACAGTACCGGGCGCTGCAGGTGGAGTAAAGTATATTCCTAAAATGTCCGAAGCTGAGGTACGTTTAGTGATTCAAGATTTAAAGGCAGAGCTTGAGCATTCAGATCGTTTGTTACCAGGCGGTTATTTATTTATGACGGACTTACTCGGCAATCCAGATTTAATTAATCGAGTTGGAAAAGTCTTTGCATCGGCATTTGCTGATCAACAAATCGACGTTATTATGACTGTTGCTACAAAAGGGATTTCTATTGCCCACGCGATTGCAAGACATTTAAATGTACCAGTTGTTGTTGTCAGAAGAGATAGTAAGGTAACTGAAGGTTCTACAGTCAGCATCAACTATGTATCTGGTTCTTCAAGAAGGATTCAGACAATGGTATTATCAAAAAGAAGCATGAAGAGTGGACAACGAGTGCTTATTACCGACGACTTTATGAAGGTCGGTGGTACAATGAATGGCATGAAAAATCTATTAGAGGAGTTTGACTGTCAGCTAGCTGGTATTGCAGTGCTTGTAGAAGCTGAGCATGCGGATGAAACTTTAGTAGATGATTATTATTCTCTTGTTAAGCTTCATGAGGTCAACGAAAAAGACCGTACAATTGCATTAAGTGAAGGTAACTATTTTTCTAAAAGGGGACATGACAAATGAAAGTAGTAGCAACAACAAATGCACCAGCAGCAATCGGACCATATTCGCAAGGAATTATTATAAATGGTATGTTTTACAGCTCTGGCCAAATCCCGTTAACGGCAACTGGTGAATTGGTAGAGGGTGATATTACAGTTCAAACAAACCAAGTGTTTGCTAATTTAAAAGCAGTTTTAGAAGCCGCAGGAACATCTTTAAATCATGTTGTGAAAACAACAGTTTTTATGAAGGACATGAATGATTTTGTGGCAATGAATGAGGTATACGCAGGTCACTTCGGTGATCATAAACCTGCTCGCTCTGCTGTAGAGGTTGCACGCCTTCCAAAGGATGTAAAAGTAGAAATTGAAGTTATTGCCATCGTTAAATAGAAATGGTAAAGCTCGCTAAAAGGACAATCTTTTAGCGAGTTTTTTTTTAAGCCGACAAACAATTGTCAAAATTTACGTAAATTAGAGAAAATATTATATTAATAAGTATTCAAATTTTTTAGAAAATTTGATAGACTATGAAAAGGAAAATATTCGGTAATTAAGAATATTATATTTTCATTTAGGCATCTAAGAAGAGAGGTGGTGAGAAAATGGAAGTTACTGATGTAAGATTGCGTCGTGTTCAGACGGATGGTCGCATGCGTGCGATTGCTTCCATTACACTCGACAATGAGTTTGTAGTTCACGATATTCGAGTAATTGATGGAAATACTGGATTATTTGTGGCTATGCCAAGTAAACGAACGCCAGACGGTGAATTTAGAGATATTGCGCATCCGATTAATTCGACTACTCGTAATAAAATTCAGGAGATTATTTTAAACGAGTATCACAATTCAAGCGAATCAGAAGAGGCCGATAAAGCTGAAGAATTAGAAGGAATTGGCGTTTAGCAAGAAAAATATTATTGTTTATCAAAGTACAGGCTGTGAAAAGTTTAGAGCAATTAATAAATCGCATGATTTGTTAATCTGTTCAAATGTTTCAAATGAAGCGTATTATTGGTGAAAATAAATATTAAGAGCTCTTCTTATTCGGAGAGTTCTTTTTATTTTGGAAATAAGAGAAAAACAGTAGTTTATGGACATACATACAAACAATCGAGCATAAGGTGCATTTGATTTAGGAATTCATCTTTTTGTCAAGTCTACATACCTTGAAAATAGATGAATTTTGCTATATAGTCATAAGAGAAAATGAGCGTATTGGAGGACTTACAGATGAGCAACATTTTTGCTGTCATTTTGGCTGCAGGTCAAGGTACACGTATGAAGTCCAAATTATATAAAGTGCTCCATCCAGTATGTGGGAAGCCTATGGTTCAACATGTGGTGGATCATATTCAAACGTTAGATGTAAATCGCATCGTAACGGTCGTAGGACATGGTGCAGAAAAAGTACAACAACAGCTTGGTGATAAAAGCGAGTATGTTTTACAAGCAGAACAACTAGGTACTGCACATGCTGTTCAACAGGCAGAGGCTATTTTAGGTAATGAAGAAGGGACAACATTAGTTGTCTGTGGTGATACGCCGCTTATTCGCCCTGAAACGATGCAGGCTTTATTTGAGCATCATCAAACAAAGGGTGCCAAGGCAACCATTTTAACTGCCATTGCAGATAATCCAACAGGTTATGGTCGTATTTTACGCGGTGACAATGGACAAGTGGAGCAAATTGTTGAACAAAAGGATGCTTCTACAGAGCAGCAATTAGTAAAAGAAATTAATACGGGCACATACTGTTTTGATAACAAATCTTTATTTGAGACGTTAAAGCTTGTGAAAAATGACAATGCTCAAGGTGAGTATTATTTACCTGATGTCATTGAAATATTACAAAAGCAAGGCGAGATTGTTGAAGCGTATGTAACTGAAGATTTCGAGGAAACACTTGGTGTCAATGATCGTGTTGCTCTATCACAAGCAGAGACATTAATGCGTACAAGAATTAATGAGCAGCATATGCATAATGGTGTATCTATCATTAATCCAGAGGCAACCTATATAAGTGCAGAGGCTATGATTGGCCGTGATACGGTTATTCAACCAGGCTCTATGATTGAAGGGAAGACAGTTATTGGAGAGGATTGTCTAATTGGCCCTAACTCGCAAATTATAGATAGCCGCATTGGTGATCGTACAACAGTGCATTCTTCTGTTGTACGTGAAAGCGCTGTAGCAGAAGATACAGCGATTGGACCATTTGCAAATATTCGACCACTTTCTGATATCGGTAGCCATGTGAAAATTGGTAACTTTGTAGAAGTGAAGAAAAGTAAGCTTGGGAATGACTCAAAGGTATCGCACTTAAGCTATATTGGCGATGCGGAAATTGGCAACAATGTTAATATTGGTTGTGGTTCCATTACTGTCAACTATGACGGAAAAAACAAGTTCCAAACAATTATTGAAGATGATGTATTTGTAGGATGTAATACTAACTTAGTAGCACCAGTGAAAGTTGGAAAAGGTTCATTTATTGCAGCAGGATCTACAATTACAAAAGAAGTTCCTGAAGACGCACTTGCCATTGCTCGTGCAAGACAAGAAAACAAACCGAATTATGTAAGCAAATTAAATTCAAAATAATTATCAACTAAACAGGAGGCCATCATGCCGTATCATTATGCAAACTCACAATTAAAAATATTTTCACTTAATTCCAATAATCCACTTGCTCAAGAAATCGCGCAAGAAATGGGCGTTGAATTAGGTAAATCTTCTGTTAAGCACTTCAGTGATGGAGAGATTCAAATTAGCATTGAAGAAAGTATTCGTGGTTGTGATGTGTTTATCGTGCAGTCTACTTCTGCACCTGTAAACGAACATTTAATGGAGCTTTTAATTATGGTAGATGCAGTTAAACGCGCGTCTGCTCGTACAGTAAACGTTGTAATGCCTTATTATGGATATGCACGACAAGACCGTAAAGCAAAGGCACGTGAGCCAATTACAGCTAAATTAGTGGCTAACTTACTTGAAACTGCTGGTGCGACACGTGTTATCGTATTGGATCTACACGCACCACAAATTCAAGGATTCTTTGATATCTTGATCGACCACTTAATGGCGGTACCTTTATTATCTGACTACTTCAAATCAAAAGGTATTCCAGCGGATGAAATTGTAGTAGTTTCTCCAGACCATGGTGGTGTAACACGTGCTCGTAAAATGGCAGAACGTTTAAAAGCACCGATTGCAATTATTGACAAACGTCGTCCAAAACCAAACGTTGCAGAAGTAATGAACATTGTTGGTAATGTTGATGGTAAAGTGGCAATCTTGATTGATGATATTATTGACACTGCAGGTACGATTACGATTGGTGCAGATGCATTACGTGCTGCTGGTGCGAAGGAAGTTTATGCTTGCTGCTCTCACCCAGTACTATCTGGTCCAGCTATCGAACGTATCGAAAATTCTGCAATAAAAGAATTAGTTGTAACAAATACAATTCAGTTGGCTGAAGAGAAAAAATCACCAAAAATTACGGAGCTTTCTGTAGCTAAATTAATGGCTGATGCAATTTCTCGTGTTTATGAAAACAAATCTGTAAGTACTCTATTCGATTAATAAATATATGGCTAAATAAAGAACAAATCTATCTTTACAGGTAGATTTGTTTTTTTATAGGTCTCTTTTGTGTGAATTTTCTTATAAAAGGGTATAATGGTAATTGTGACTTAATAATATTTCACGACTGACAAAGTAGAAGTGAATATTATTATAGCCTTCAACAGATGTCATGCGTATCCTTTGAGTGTAGTGACATTTGTAGTAAGGCGTAAATAATTTTTCTTAGAAGGGGAAGATATAGATATGAGTACAGTATTAAGTGTTACAAAGCGCGAAGCTGGGCATCGTTCGACTTTAACCCAACTTAGAAAAGGGGGAGCCATTCCTGCGGTTATTTACGGCTATAATTTAGTTTCAACCCCAATTTCTATTTCAGCGAAAGAATTTAAAAAATCTATTCAAAAAAATGGACAAAACAGTGTGTTCTCGATGGAGTTAGAAGGGAAAAGGGTAAATGTTGTTGTGTCAGAAATCCAACAGTGCTCTTTAAGAGATGAAGTAAACCATGTAGACTTTTTAGCCATTAATATGTCTGAAGCATTAGAAGCAGACGTCCCTATTAAACTAGTTGGTGAGTCAATTGGTGTCAGTGAGGGCGGTATTTTGATGCAGCCTAACTTAGAGATGAAAATTAAAGTGAAGCCAGCTGATTTGCCTGAAGCAATTGAAATCGATATTACGAATCTTAAAATTGGCGAAGCTATCACGGTAGCTGATATTCGTGAGGGTATTGGTTTTGATGTTGTTAGTGAAGATGATCATATCTTGGTCACACTTATGGCTCCAGCTGCTATTGAAACTACAGAGGAAGAACAAGAATAACAATATATTGCTAAGGCTATTAAAGGGGCTGCACCTCTTTAGTAGCCTTTTTTATTTTAAATATTTTTTAGCCAAGAATGTACAAAATGCTTTCTTAGTGTACGATATGGTAAAATAATGACTATTAGATGGAAAAGAAGAGGAGTACTTATGGAAATTATTGTTGGTTTAGGAAACCCAGGTAAGCCTTATGAACATACAAGACATAACATTGGCTTTGATATTATTGATGCAATAGCTGAGAAATGGGGCGCGCCTTTAACAAATTCTAAATTTAATGGCATGTATGCAACTGTACATCGTCCAGAAGGAAAGGTTCTACTTGTTAAACCTTTAACATATATGAATTTATCAGGGGAATGTGTTGGACCTCTGATGAATTATTTTGATATTGATGTAGAAAACTTAATTGTTATCTATGATGATTTAGATTTAGAAACAGGTAAATTACGCCTTCGTCAAAAAGGTAGTGCAGGCGGACATAACGGAATTAAGTCATTGATTCAACATTTAGGCACGCAAGAGTTTAATCGTATCCGTGTGGGGGTGAGTCGCCCACCAGCAGGTATGAAGGTCGCAGATTATGTGTTGTCAAAATTTTTAAAAGAAGACCAAGCTGCCATTGAGAACGCTGTTGAAAAGTGCGTAAATGCAGTTGAAGCATCTCTTTCAAAGCCATTTCTTGATGTCATGAATCATTTTAACGGATAGTCAAATAAAAAGGGCTATAAGTTTCAACGTTTTGTGGATGTAAGTGTCAAAATCAGTATTATTGATAGTCTCCAACACAATGCTAAGATTATTCTTTTTTAAATTAAAGAATTAAAACATTCATGCTTAGTGAATATTGAATAGTGCATAATCCTTTTTAGAAATGTCTATACTTTAAGTAGTAAGTTGCTTAAAGGAGGATGATTTGGAGATGTCAGTTCGCTATCGATGTCGGCATTGTGAAGTAGAAATAGGGACACTCCCATTTGATGCAGATGATACGATTCGAAAGCTGCATATTTTCGAAATGGGAGAAGCGGATGATTATGTTGAGAAAGATCAACATGGACACACAACTGTGCACTGCATTTGTGAGCAATGTGAGGATTCGCTGAGACAATATCCAGATTATCATGCACTCAATAAATGGATTCAATAATTGGAGAGATGCTTTGGCGCACATTGTGTGCGTTCAAAGCTTTTTCCGTTTAACAAATGAATGAACATAAATTGATACGTATTATCGTACTAGATTCATAGTATATGGCGATAGAATTACGCGCTGAAAGGAAAGGAGCTTTTGACTGTGGAAGTTTTACGACAGTTAGTGTCGCAGGACAAACATATCACTTCATTTTTACAGGAGATTCAGAGCGGTCATACTGCATCACAGCTTATTACAGGACTAACAGGAAGCGCACGCCCAGTATTGGTCGATGCGTTATTCGAATATGTACAAAAACCGATCTATATAGTTTCTCCTAATTTATTGCAAGCACAAAAGATGGTTGATGAGCTTGCTGGAATGTTAGGTGAAGAGTATGTTCATTATTATCCTGCTGATGAGTTTATTGCCGCAGATTTATCTGTAGCGTCACCTGAGTTACGTGCAGAACGTATTGCTACACTCGATTGTCTAGCTAGAGGTGAAAAGGCTGTTTATGTAATACCAGTTGCAGGCTTACGTAAAATGATGCAGCCAAAAGAACATTGGCTACAATACTTTTTACAAACTGCAGTAGGTGAAGATATTCAAATTGATGAATGGCTACAAACATTAGTGGAAATGGGATACGTCCGTAATTCAATGGTGACAACACCTGGAGAATTCGCGTTGCGTGGCGGTATTTTAGATATTTATCCGCCTTATTTAGAGTCCCCAATTCGTATTGAGTTATTCGATACAGAGGTGGATTCGATTCGAACATTTTCAGCAGATGATCAGCGATCCATTGATAAATTACAAACAATCCGCATCCTCCCTGCTTCAGAAGCAATTTTAACGAGGGAAGAAAGAGTGGCATTGGCTGGTCGCCTAGAAACCGCTTTAGCAACAAGCTTAAAGAAGGTTAAGAAACAGGAGACTAAAGAGCTGCTGTATCAGCATATTCAATATGATATTGAATTGTTACAACAGGGGAATTTACCAGACTATGTAAACAAATATGGTTCGTTGTTGTATGAGAAAACAGCATATCTCGGTGATTATTTTGCTCATGATGGAATCGTATTATTTGATGAGCTTGGTCGTATTCAAGAAGTTATGGATGCTTGGGAACGTGAAGAGGATGAATGGTTTTTATCGTTAATTGAAGAAGGTAAAATGGTTCATGATGTAAAACCAGCTTTCTCCTTAAAAGAAATTTTGGCAATGATGTCTCAGCAAAAATTGTATTTCTCCTTATTTTCTCGAACTTTTGCAGGTGTAACATTTAATAAGACAACGAATTTTTCTTGTAAACCAATGCAACAGTTTCATGGGCAAATGGCATTGTTACAAAGTGAGGTTGAGCGTTGGTTACTTGGTAAATTTACAGTACTTATCGTTGCTCGAGATAAAGAGCGTGTTAAACGCATTCAGCAGATGCTAGAGGAATATGATATTCATACAGTAAATGGTGAGCCAACAGAACCGGGTATATATATTGTAGATGGTACACTTTCTAGCGGTTTTGAGCTCCCTCTGCAACGCTTAACAATTGTGACAGAGGATGAGCTTTTTAAGCAGCAGGTAAAGAAAAAAGCACGCCCTCAAAAAATGACCAATGCAGAACGTATTAAAAGCTATACAGAAATTAAACCTGGTGACTACGTTGTTCATGTTCATCATGGTATTGGGAAATATATAGGTGTAGAAACCTTAGAGGTAAATGGTACACATAAAGATTATTTACACATTCGCTACCGAGCTGATGATAAATTATATGTGCCGGTAGAGCAAATTGACTTAATTCAAAAATATGTGGCATCTGAAGACCGTGAACCGAAGCTACATAAACTTGGTGGGGCAGAATGGAAAAAGACCAAAGCTAAGGTATCCTCAGCTGTGCAAGATATTGCTGATGATTTGATTAAGCTCTACGCGAAGCGTGAAGCTGAGAAGGGACATCCATTTGCTCCTGACAACGATGATCAGCGCAATTTTGAAGCTTCCTTCCCTTATGAGGAAACAGAGGATCAATTACGTTCCATTATTGAAGTAAAGCGTGATATGGAGCGTGAACGCCCTATGGACCGTCTTGTATGTGGTGACGTGGGCTATGGAAAAACAGAGGTAGCTATTCGAGCTGCGTTTAAAGCAATACAGGATGGAAAACAAGTGGCCTTTCTGGTGCCAACAACTATTTTGGCTCAGCAGCATTACGAAACAATTCGTGAACGCTTTCAGGATTTTGCAATGAATGTGGGTCTCCTATCTCGCTTCCGTACAAAAAAAGAGCAAACTGCAACGCTAAAGGGATTAAAGGAAGGGCAAATTGATATTGTTATAGGTACACACCGAATTTTATCGAAAGATTTAACGTTCCAAGACCTTGGACTGCTTATTGTTGATGAGGAGCAGCGTTTTGGTGTCACACACAAGGAAAAAATTAAACAGTTAAAAACAAATGTAGACGTCTTAACACTTACGGCTACGCCAATTCCAAGAACGCTTCATATGTCGATGGTAGGTGTCCGTGATTTATCTGTCATTGAAACACCACCAGCCAATCGTTTCCCTGTACAAACGTATGTAATGGAGCATAGTGGAGCATTAGTACGTGAAGCCATTGAACGAGAAATGGCACGAGGGGGGCAAGTGTTCTATTTATACAATCGTGTAGAGGACATGGCCCGAAAGGTTGAAGAAATTCAAGTACTTGTTCCAGAAGCACGTGTGGGACATGCACATGGTAAGATGACAGAATCAGAGCTCGAATCCGTAATATTAGCCTTTTTAGAAGGCGACTATGATGTCCTTGTAACAACGACAATCATTGAGACGGGCGTCGATATACCGAATGTAAATACATTGATTGTACATGATGCTGACCGAATGGGCTTGGCACAGCTTTATCAATTGCGTGGACGTGTAGGTCGTTCCAATAGAGTAGCCTATGCATATTTTATGTATCAACGTGATAAGGTTTTAACAGACGTGGCGGAGCAGCGATTACAGGCAATTAAAGAGTTTACAGAGCTAGGATCAGGCTTTAAAATTGCTATGCGCGATTTATCTATCCGAGGTGCCGGAAACTTATTGGGAGCTCAGCAGCACGGCTTTATCGATTCAGTAGGCTTTGATTTATATTCGCAGATGCTGGAAGAAGCAATTGCAGAGCGTCAAACAGGTGTGAAAAAAGAAGAAAGACCTGATATTGAAATTTTATTAAGTGTTGATGCGTATATTCCAGATGTATACATTCCAGATGGCTATCAAAAAATTCAAATGTATAAACGTATTAAAGCAATGGATCAGGTGGAAGAATATCATGAAATCATTGAGGAACTAGAAGACCGATTTGGAGATCTTCCAATTGAAACAGAGCGCTTACTAAAAATTGCACGTATGAAGGTATGGGGCTTAAATGCCGGCGTTTTATCAGTAAAGGAAAAGCAAAAAGTTATGACGATTTTATTATCAGAAGAAGGTACGGCAAATGTCGATGGTGGTAAAGTTGTGGAGCAATCCATGAAATTTGAACGTGCTGTTGGCTTCGGTATGGACAATATGCAATTGAAATTAACAATTGATGAACGAAAGTGTGGAAAATATCAGCCTTTTGATATTTTAGAAGAGATGATGCAAATGATTTCTAATGCAAAAAAACAACCTTAAAAGAAAAGCTGATTGTATCTTACATAGGATAACGATCAGCGTTTCTTTTTTTATGAGATCAAAATTATGACGATTATTATTGTTCAATAAATTTTTTCAGTAATTACTAATAGAAATTTATTCAATTGGTTATTCTAAGATAAGTTGATTAAGGTTAAATTCTACACACAAATACCCTTTAAAGCATGATTTTAAGGTTTTTGAAAAATATTGTTGGTTGTGAAATCCTTTTTCTTCAGTTTTTGCATAGATTGTTTCATAAAAAACCATACTATAGTTGAATAAAAATTTCATTGTAGCGAAAGCGAGGCATTAAGAATGAAGGCAACAGGAATTGTTCGTCGTATTGATGATTTAGGGCGTGTGGTTATTCCAAAAGAAATTCGTAGGACGCTACGTATTCGTGAGGGTGACCCGCTTGAAATTTATACAGATCGTGAAGGCGAAGTCATTTTAAAGAAATATTCTCCTATTAATGATTTAGGGGAATTCGCAAGAGAGTATGTGGAAACATTGTATGAAACGTTAGGTACTCCAGCGTTTGTAACCGATCGAGATGAAGTAATTGCTGTCTCAGGTATCGGTAAAAAAGAGTACATTAATCGTCGTATTACTTCCTTTGCAGAGGGCTTTATGGACGAGCGTTCAACAAAAATAGAGAAAATGGAAACAACTATCGAGATTGTTCCTGGACAATATGAGCAAGTAAAGTCTTATTGTGCAACGCCTATCATGGTAAATGGTGATCCTATTGGCTGTATTATTGTTTTATCAAAGGTGCACTTTGTAGGTGAAGTAGAAGTAAAAGTTGTCGAAACGGCTGCAAACTTCTTAGCTAAACAAATGAATACTTAGTTGAAATTTAAAGTTATTGCGATGACCTTCTTTGGGCTGAACAATAACTTTTTTTGTACATAGTCTTTATGTCGATAATAAAAAGAGATGCTATAAGGCGCGTCAAACTTTTGAGATATGCTATACTATTGGCATTGTAAAAGAAGGAAAGAGGGCATTTTATGTCGGAACGTTTTGGCATGAAAAGCTACATGAAGGGTGCAGCCCTGCTTACAATTGCAGCTCTTATAGTAAAAATTCTTAGTGCAATTTATCGTGTGCCTTTTCAAAATCTTGTTGGTGATGAAGGCTTTTATATTTATCAGCAAGTGTATCCAGTCATTTCTATTTTTGTTGTATGGACATCTAGTGGTTTTGCAGTAGCCATTTCTAAGATGCTTGCAGACAATGATTGCATTGTAGATCCACTGGAGCGAAATAAAAAACGAAACAGTATTTTGCGTATTGTTTTTAGATATTTAACTGTATTATCATTGTTGTTCTTTGCAGCTTTGTTTGGTGGTGCAGATATGATTGCACAGTTTATGGGTGATGCCCAACTTGCACCTTTAATACGGACAGGTTCATTTATAGTACTTGTTATGCCAGCTCTTGCCGTTTTAAAGGGAGGCTTCCAATCACGAGGGATTATGGAGCCAATAGCCTATGCACAGGTGATTGAGCAAACTGTCAGAGTATCAGTTATTTTAGCAGGTACATTTATGATAATGGCGACGACAAAATCGCTGTACGGTGCTGGACAAATGGCTATTATAGGTACAGTCGTTGGTGAAGTTGTTGGTTTTATAGTGTTAGTATTTATCTTTAAAAAAAGATTTGGACTAGTAAAAGATAAACAATTACAGCAGAGCTACGCGGGCTATCCAATTATTAGAGAGGTCACGCTGCTCAGCTTAAGTGTTAGCATGAGTGGCTTGTTATTGCTTGGCTATCAGTTAGTAGATTCCTTTACAATTTATTCATTGTTATTAGATAGCGGCATGGACCAAACAATGGCTAAGGAAACAAAAGGTATTTATGATCGAGGTCAGCCTTTGGTACAGTTAGGTGTCGTCATTGCATCTTCACTTTCACTAGCAATTGTGCCACTTGTCGCACATATGTCTAAAAAGCAGGAAGGTCGGAATGCCATTCCATTTATACAGCTGACATATAGAGCATCTGTGCTATTTGGAGGAGCAGCATCTTTAGGCTTAGTACTAGTTATGCACTATATTAATGAAATGCTCTTTAAAACGGACGCACTGTCAGAAGTGCTCATGGTATATGTATTACAAATCGTCCCTTTGTCAATTATTTTGACGTTCACAGCTATTTTACAAGGCTATGGAAAATTAAAAAAGCCAGCTATATTTTTAACGGTTGGTTTTATCTTAAAAATAATATTGAACGTGCTGACTATTCGTTTGTTTGGCGTTTTAGGAGCAGCCATTGCTAACAATGTGGGGTTATTGTTCACAGCCCTAATGCTAGTTCTCTATTTGAAGAAAATAACAACAGTGCAATTAGCACCTAGCAGCTTTTATAAAAAGTTTGGCATTGCAGCAATTTCTATGACAGCTGTGGTAATACTTTGGCTGCAGCTTGTACCAGCATTGCTACATCCTGTTTTATCGCCTCGAATGGTGGCGGTGATAGCTGGTTTCTCAGCAGTGAGTATTGGTGCATTTGTGATGATGACAGTTATTGCTAAGCTACGAGTGTTAGCGGAAAAAGAATGGTATTTACTACCGTTTGGACGTAGAATGGCTGTTTATCAATTATGGTTAAATCGGAAGAAGTAGGTGGATTATTTGAAAACTTTAACAGTAATCGGCTTGGGTGCAGGGGATTTTGATCAGCTGCAAATGGGTGTTTATAAAAAATTAAAGGCTGCTCAAAAATTATTTGTTCGAACAGTGGATCATCCTGTACTAGAGGCATTGTTAGCAGAAGGCTTGCAGTTTGAAAGCTTTGATGCTGTGTATGAAAAACATAGCTCGTTCCAGCCTGTGTATGAGGAAATTGTAGAAAAGCTTGTGGAAGCAACAACATTTGCAGATGTTATGTATGCTGTTCCAGGGCACCCACTTGTTGCTGAGCAGACGGTACAATTACTAATTGCCGCTTCAGATGAAGGAAGAATAAATTTAGTCATCGAGGGTGGACAAAGCTTCTTAGACCCAATCTTTGGAGCGTTAAAAATTGACCCAATTGAGGGTTTTCAATTGCTTGATGGTACTAGCTTTTCTATGCACGACATCAACATGCGTCAACATATTTTAATTGCCCAAGTATATGACACATTCAGCGCCTCTGAAGTAAAGCTTACGTTAATGGAAAAATATGATGATGAATATCCTGTTACGGTGGTTACAGCCGCAGGATCATCACAAGAAAAGTTGATAACAGTCCCTCTTTATGAACTTGATCAAAGTGTTGAGGTGAATAATTTAACAACGGTTTATGTACCGCCTGTAAAATCACAGGAAGAGGCATTGCGAGATTGGTCAACATTCAGACAAATTATTGCTGTTCTAAGAGGTCCAAACGGCTGTCCGTGGGATCAAAAGCAAACACATGAGTCCCTGAAAAAATATTTACTAGAAGAAGCCCATGAATATTTGGCGGCTGTGGATGCAGAGGATGACTTTGCGATGATTGAGGAGCTTGGAGATGTACTATTACAAGTATTTTTACATGCACAAATAGGAGAAGATCAAGGTTACTTTACACTGGAGGATGTTTTAGCTTCTATTAGTGAAAAAATGATTCGTCGCCATCCACATGTTTTTGGTGATGTTTCAGTAGAAGATGCGGAAGGTGTCGTAGCTAATTGGGAAGCTATAAAAGCACAGGAGAAGGGTGAGAGCGATAAGCCCCTATTGGAAGAAGAATATAGGTCATCGTCTGCCCTGCAAACGGCTTTTAATTATCAAAAAAGAGCAGCAAAAGTAGGTTTCGACTGGCCTGATGTGGATGGTGCATGGGACAAATTTTCAGAGGAATGGCAGGAATTTCGTCATGAAGTAATAAAAGGTACAAATGCGTCACGTCTTGATGAGTTCGGAGATGTGTTATTCACACTTGTAAATTTAGCACGATTTTATAAACTATCTCCTGAAGAGGCAATGTTACATGCAAATGAGAAGTTTGCGAGACGATTTGGTTATGTTGAAAAAAGGGTAAAAGAAAGTGGAAAGCCTTTTTCTGATTATACTTTAGAACAATTAGATGCTTTCTGGAATGAAGCTAAGCGGAAAGAAAAGGAGTAATATATGAGATTAGATAAATTTTTAAAAGTATCCCGTTTAATTAAGCGCCGCACACTAGCGAAAGAAGTGGCGGACCAAGGTCGTATTACGATAAATGGAAAGATTGCAAAAGCAAGTAGTACAGTAAAAGCTGGTGATGAGCTAGCTATTCGTTTTGGGCAAAAAGTTGTCACTGCACGTGTAGATGAATTGCGGGACACTGTGAAAAAAGAAGATGCTACAAAAATGTTTACGATTTTAAAAGAGGAGCGTTTGGATAAAATAGAGCCAGAGTTTATTGATGATGAGGATTAATTGAATGTAAGCAGTTATTTTTTTCTGAATTCCTTCTAGCAAACAAGGCAAGAGGAGTAGATAACTTTTATAAAGTTGTCATGCTTTGGAGGTTGTCCGCATAAAGTGAACAGAAGCTAGGACGACTAAAGGAGGAAGAAAATGACGCTACATCAAGAAAGTAATCGTTACACAATTCCATCTGGAGAACATATTTTAACGATTCGTAATCGTAAAAGAATGGACATGACTTCTGTAAAATCAATTGAACGCTTTGATCAGGAAGAATTTTTCATCAAGACGTCCCAAGGGCATTTGTTAATCCGTGGAGAGGAACTGCATATCGTTCATTTAGATGTTGATAAAGGACTATTGACACTTGAAGGAACTGTAAAGACCTTACAGTATGACGAGGAAGAAAGTGGCTTCTCGAAAGGTTTCCTTCATAAATTGTTTGGATGATTGTTAGTGAACAATTTGTTCAGCTATTAGTCATGGTGTTGAGCGGTATAGCAGTTGGGTTTATAATTGATAGTGTTAGGCTCATTGTTTTTTCAACTCCAAAAAGGTCAAGCCTTCGAAAGTGGATGATGGTATTTGAATTACTCACCTGGGTTCTACTGGGAGGGTTGACATATTATTTATTATTTTGGTTAAAAGATGGCGCTTGGCGGGCTTATGACCCGCTGGCGCAGATTGCCGGAATATTTTTGTATCAAACGTTTTTTCAAACTTTTTTACGTTTCATAGCAAGGATTTTGGTAAATATAACATGGAGACCCTTCTGGTTCATAGTACGATTAATTATCACCATTATTCGACAAATTTTGAAGATAATTATAAACATTTTTGTATTTGTGTTAAGACCTTTTGTCAAAATTTATTCGTATTTGTCCAACACTTTTTTAAAAAAATTTAAATTTATCAAGTATAATAAGAAACAACAATAATTTTCGGAGGTGCGGGCATGACTAAACGTCATTCATCAAATGATGACCAACAAAACTTTACTAAACTTGATAATGACTATGTCCGTAGCACGGATAAAGCTATTAATCGTAAAAAACAAGCTCGTAAACGAAAAATACGTAGAATTGTCTTTTTTGCGATTGTACCAGTCGTTATTATCGCTTTTCTCGTTAATATACTTTTCCACCAAAATGAAGTTTTGGCTGAAAAAGAGAAGAAAAAGGACGAAGCGAATCAGCATCTTACAGAAATAAAAAATGAACACGATTCATTAAATCTTAAAATTAAGCAATTAGAAGATGATGAATATATTGCAAAGATGTTACGTAAAGAGTATTTCTTATCCGAAAAAGGTGAAATTATTTTCATTATTCCAGAGAAGAAGGATAAAAAAGACGACTGAAGAGCTATGTATTGTTGACACTCTTTTATTGTTATATATAATGAAAAGAGAAACTTATTGTAGTAAAAAGTTTGATTAAATTGATTACATGGCTCAAAAGAGTCGCTTAATTTTTAAGGAGGAGCATTTTTTTTATGTCAATTGAAGTAGGCAGCAAGGTACAAGGTAAAGTAACAGGAATCACAAATTTTGGAGCATTCGTTGAGCTGCCAGATGGCAAAACAGGCTTAGTTCACATCAGTGAAGTTGCTGACAATTATGTAAAAGATATCAATGAGCATCTAAAAGTTGGAGATGAAGTTGAAGTTAAAGTGATGAATGTTGAAGCGGATGGAAAGATTGGTCTTTCAATTCGTAAAGCAAAGCCTCAAGTTGAGAGACCAGAGCGTCCTCAACGCCCACGTCGTGACAATCGTTCTAACGATCGTAACGAGCGCCATCAGCCAAAAGAGAATTTTGAGCAAAAAATGGCACGTTTCTTAAAAGATAGTGATGAGCGTCTAGCAACGCTTAAACGTGCTACAGAATCAAAACGCGGTGGTCGTGGAGCTAGAAGAGGGTAGTTTGCTGACTGTTTTAATCGTAGAAAAAGTGTATGAAATAGAGTTGGGATTAGCTTTTTGAAAGAGCTAATCCTTTTTTTATTAGTTATCTGGATTACTTCATCTACGAAAAAGATAGTGGAAACTACAAGAATAAATAAACTGCACACTCATCTATTCCTCTATAGAAAGAGCATATGAATAACAATTAGTTGCTGATTTTTAAAACGTTGAAGTTGGTTTCTTTTTCTTTTTGAGTGTTGATAAGTTTGTTTCTTCAACAGTAGTCTCAGAGGATTTATCATTTGCCCCTATCATCATTTTTACAAGTAACAGTACACCGTAAACACTAACGGCTAGTCCAGTTAGGAGTAAAAATATCTGTACGATAAATGGTAAATTAATAAGGATGGATATGAGAATAATCATGGAGCCGCTACCACAAATTAAAGCGGCCTTTGTTAATGAACCCAAAGGATTAACCTCCTAATAACATGTTCTTTTATCTATATAGTATGCCACATTATTAGTTGGAAGGGATAGAGAAAAAAGCAATTTCTACAGCTCCAATGTAATCACATGGCTTTTAGGTTCCAGCTTTTCTAATCTCGAAAAAGGCGCCTCAGAATATATTCTGAGACGCCTTTTTATGATGACCCCTACGGGATTCGAACCCGTGTTACCGCCGTGAAAGGGCGGTGTCTTAACCACTTGACCAAGGGGCCTCTCTATGGTGGCGGCCGAGGGGATCGAACCCCCGACCTTACGGGTATGAACCGTACGCTCTAGCCAGCTGAGCTAGGCCGCCAAAATATATGGAGCGGAAGACGAGGTTCGAACTCGCGACCCCCACCTTGGCAAGGTGGTGTTCTACCACTGAACTACTTCCGCAAACTGCTTTAAGCAACAAGTTAAATAATACAAGCCTTCGTCACTAGTGTCAAGTAGCTTTATAAAAAATATTAATAAATATGCATCTTTCTTAACAAAATAAAAGCGGTTTAAGATTTGTAATGTAGAAGCCTTAGTTACTAACTAGATATATTTTAAAAGTGGGAATTTTAGCAAATATTTTGTTCTTAAGTAGAAACTTATCAGCGCAAGCTCTGGCCATTATATTTTTGACGAAAAGTGGAAAAACATTAAAGATAAAAACAATTGAGGTATCTAATCCTATGGTTACTAATATTTAATGATCTAAAAACAATTTGTGATGACGATTTAATTTTATGAAATAAACAAATTAAAGTTTAAGTAGCTGGAATTATTGTAGAGATTGCTGCCAATTCTCGTATTTATGCATATGTATTCGTCGAAATTTTTAAAATTTTTCTTGTCACCGTCAGACAATCTTTCCACGTATAATTTTTTATAATAGCCGAAAGTGTGGAAAGGGGATAGTGAAATGACAAGTATTGAGTGGTTTGACACAGCTAACGTAACTGACCATAAACTAGGAGTGAAAAAAAGGCAGTTGCTTATTGGCTCTTTATTTTTTATAACATCCTTTTTTTTAGCTCAGTCTGTTGTATTTGAAGCAGCTGTACCTTTCTCGGTTCCTTTTTGGGCAATTATACGAACGAAGTATAAGGAATATGCTAAATATGTTTTAATTGGTGGTTTAATAGGGGGATTCTTTCTTGGGTTTGGACAAGTTGTTATTTTAGCCTTACAAATTGCCATGTATGAGTGTATCATGCGTTTCCGGTACTGGAAACTCCCCAAAAGTATTGCAGTTGCAGCAGCTATATTGCTTGTTCAAATGATATGGCAGGGGGTTATGTATCAGGGCTTGCCTCCTGTGCTTGTACAATTTTATGTTGGCTGTGAAGCTGCATTAGCTCTTATTATGACTCTTTTTATGCAAGTCCTTTTTGTTAATTCCTATGAATGGTTTACGAGTCATTGGACATATGAAAAGCTTGGTTCTGGACTAGTAGTTTTTGCCGCCATGCTAACAGGAATGCAAACAGTTGTAATTAGTTATTTTTCTCTTCCCATTTTTTTAGTGCAGCTATTTATATGCTTTGGTGCATTAGTGGGAAGTGTACCGTTAGCAACTGTAATTGGAGCAGTTCTAGGTACGCTCATTGGTGTTGCAAAACTGTCTTTTACGGGTATGCTCTCGGTTGCTACGTTAACTGGATTGTGTGCTGGAATGGGTGCTCGAGCAGGACGCTTTGGAGTGGCGGCTGGCGGCATCTTGCCAAGTGTATTTTTTTTATTTTATGACGCAACTTTACCATTAGATAACGTTTATTTTACATCCATTGCTGTCGGGAGTATTGCTTTCTTAACCATTCCTAAAAAGTATTCTGATAAGGTGAGGGACAAACTGTTTCCACAGCGTGAGGAGATCTTGCTCGCCCGTCAAAATTGGTTAACGGAGCATGTCACTTACAAATTAGAGCATTTTCAGCATTTTGTACAATTCATGAAGGAACTTGTGTTTGAGCGCTTTATGACAACTCCTGTTGAGGCTGCAAAGGAAGTGTCACCAATGAATACATGCTTAAGTTGTTTTCGTTATGATCGCTGTTGGGGTGCTCAAAATAACGGTATGGATAAGCTGATGACAGACTGGTTCCATATGAAGGGAGTAGGGAAGGAATCTGCTATTCATCGGACAGAGGACCAAATTCGTTATAAATGTGTGAAGTCTACGAAAATTTTCGAGGAGTTAGAAACGGAGCTATACAGGGAGCGAATTAATGGACAATATTTTCACGGAAAGAAAATGATTGCACTTCAACTACGTGATATGAGCAATCATCTAAATCAGCTAATTGCAGAAATGAAGGAGGACACCGTATCATTTGTTAGTGTGGAAAAGGATATTATCCAAAAACTAAAGGAGGCGCATATTGAATGCTTCCAGCTAGATGTGCTGAGTAATAAACCTGGAGCAAGGAAAATTGTCTGTGCACTCACACCAGCTCGAGTCGATTGGGAAGAGGATACAACATTGGCAGAAAGGATGATACTACCAGTTTTATATGATATTTTTGAGGAACCGTTTGAAATTGAAAAGGTAGTAACATGTGATGTACCATTTCGCCACATTCAAGTAAGCTTTAGGTCAGCTATTAGTTTTGAAGTAGAGTATGATATATATAGTATGTCAAAAGATGCTACATTATATTCTGGTGATTCCCATGCGTTATTTCAATTACATCCAGGATTATTTGCTATTTTATTGTCAGATGGTATGGGACAGAGTAAAGAAGCACAGCATGAAAGTAGAAAACTAATACATTTAATGCGGGAATGCTTGAATTACAATATGAATCCAGAGACTGCGATGCACACATTACATTATGTCATGTCCTTAAAACAACAAGATGATATGTATGCAACACTGGATTTTGCCCTTGTAGATTTACAGCATGGTGATTTATGGTCATGGAAAGCAGGGGGAATGTCTACGTATATCTTACGTGGAAAAGAGGTACTAAAAGTTGAAAGTAATGCAGCACCTGTTGGATTTTTATCCATTTCAGCAATTGAGGCGGAAAAAAGAAAACTGAAAGCAGGGGATGTTATTCTAATGCATTCTGATGGGTTATTTTCAAGTATCGCTGATTGGGATGAACAAGAAGAGTCGTTTTTAGCCTATGCTCAGCAGGTTGCGAGCACTACCAAATCCATACAGGAAAAACTAACGACTATTATGCAGTCTTTCCAAAGTCACTATGATATAGAGGATGATTGTACAGTTTTGATGTTAGAGGTGACACATGTTGTACCGACTTGGGCGGTGTTTAGACCAGTTCAATATTCTATGAGTTAAATGATTAAAGTAGTCAGCGAAAAGGGGAGGAGAAGCGTTTGTCACTTGAATTAAGGGTCAAATTACTTATCGAAGAAAAGCAATTAATACAGCAAGACGACCATCTTCTCATCGCCGTTTCGGGTGGTGTAGATTCTATGGCTTTACTTCATTATTTTGTTCAAACAAAAGAAAAATGGGGAGTTAAGGTAGAGGCTATTCACGTTGATCACATGTTAAGAGGAGAAGCGTCTGCTGAGGATAGAGCCTTTGTCCAAAGATATTGTGATAGTCATGAAATATATTTACATGCAAAAGCAATTCCAATACCAGAGATTATGGCTTTAGAAAGTGGGAATACACAGCTGATTTGTCGTAGAGAGAGGTATCGGTATTTTAAAGAGGTCATGCAAGAAACAAATGCTAGCAAGCTTGTAACTGCACATCATGCGGACGACCAACTGGAGTCAGTATTAATGGCCCTGACTAAAAATGCAACGATTAACAGTATGCAAGGTATTCGGTCACAGCGTTTTTTTACAGGAAAATCATTAATTCGTCCGTTTTTAACGGTTACAAAGTCTGAAATAAGGGAATATTTACTTAGACAAGGTTTAGATTACCGTGAAGATGCTAGCAACTTCAAAGACACCTATGTACGTAATCGTTTCAGACATCATGTGGTGCCATTATTGGAGGCAGAAAATCCACGAGTAACCGAGCAAGTGACCCATTTTACAGAACAATTACAAGAAGATGATGCCTATTTAATGACTTTAGCGGAGGATGTATTTTCTAGAATAATTAAAATAATAGACGAAAATACATATAGCATGGAAATTAAGGCTTTTCAATTGGTACCACTTGCTTTACAAAGGAGGCTCATTTTAATACTATTAAACTATCTTTACAAAGATTCAAATACGATACAAAGTTATGCTCTATTGACTTCAATTTTAAAGCTTTGTGATACGACAGCAGGGTATGCTGAAGTTCACTTGCCAGAAGAATTTCTAGCAGTTCGCCGTTACGGAAAATTATCGATTCAGAAGAAAGAACCATTAGAAGGTCAAACTTCTCCTGAGAAAAAAATTATTTCGACTGCTAATGGGTGGACAACACTGACAAATGGTGAACGTTTATGCGTAGTCAAGTTGCCTGATTTATCGTCTGAATTGCTGACGGATACTGCACAACTTTTTTATTTTAACGCTAGCAGACTCAAACTTCCTCTCTACGTTAGAGCTCGCAAGGAAGGGGATAGAATGCTGTTAAAAGGAATGGATCAGCCAAAACGCTTATCTCGCCTTTTTATAGATGAAAAGATTCCTTTAAATGAGCGAAATAGCTGGCCGTTACTGATTTCTCCATCTAATGAGGTCGTAGCGGTAATTGGTGTGCGTATGGGAATGTTTTTTTCAACCACTCCGCAACCAAACGATGATACAGTGCTCATCGTAGACTAAGGTCTTTGTAAAACATATCACCATAAAGGTTGAAGATTTTTTGATACACACGAGGAGGAATCGACATGTTACAAAATGACATCGAAAAAATTATGATTACAGAAGAACAATTGCAAGAAAGAATTGCTGAGCTAGGAGCGCAATTGACTGCGGAATACAAAGATTCATTCCCGTTAGCAGTTGGTGTTCTTAAAGGAGCAATGCCGTTTATGACGGATTTGATGAAGCGTTTCGATTCTTTCATTGAGCTAGACTTTATGGATGTTTCCAGCTATGGAAATGCCACAGTATCGTCAGGTGAAGTAAAAATTCTTAAGGATTTAAATACAAGCGTTGAGGGACGTGATGTATTAATTATCGAGGACATCATCGATAGTGGTTTAACATTAAGCTATTTAGTAGACTTATTTAAATACCGCAAAGCAAAATCCATTAAAATCGTTACATTGTTAGATAAACCATCAGGTCGTAAGGTAAATTTAGCAGCTGATTATGTTGGGTTTGAAGTACCAGATGGTTTTGTTGTAGGATATGGCTTAGATTACGCAGAAAAATATCGTAATTTACCATATATCGGTATTTTAAAACCAGAGGTATATTCTTTCTAAGAGTTAACGAAAACCCCCCAGCTATGAAAAGTAAGCCTTCAGCGAAGGTCAGATTTTTAATGAATTAATAATAATTCGAAATCTTGACACATTGTTTAGCTGTGCTGAGAACGAGGAACAGGTACAATTACGCTGGGATGCAGTGATTATGACATAAATATGTTTCTATTTCGACAAAAAGCGAACCAAACTTTTTTTAAGTAGTGCTTTTCGTTGTATGATGAAATCATGATATGTTAAGATTTTACTTATAATTTTTCTGTTTGTAATGAGGAGGCTGGAGATGAATCGAATATTTCGATATACCATATTCTATTTACTGATTTTCCTAGTGATTATCGGTATTTTTGGTACTTTCAATGGTAGCAATGCACCAACGAAAGAGTTAACTTATGCTGAGTTTCAAGAAGCTCTAGATAAGAAAGAAATAACAAAAGCTACAATTCAACCTGATAAATCAGTATACATCGTTGAAGGTACACTAAAGGGCTATGAAAAAGGGGAAAGCTTTACTGCAAATATCCCACGTGATAACCCATCTTTAATGGACCGCATAGACGAGGCCGCTAAGGATAAGAATAGTAATATTAGCTATTTAACAGCACCAGAAACAAGTGGATGGATTCAATTCTTTACAGGGATTATTCCTTTCATCATTATCATTTTCTTATTCTTCTTCCTGATGAGTCAATCACAGGGTGGCGGTAATAAAGTAATGAGCTTTGGTAAAAGCAAAGCAAAACTTTACGATGATCAAAAGAAAAAAGTTCGTTTTACAGATGTAGCGGGTGCTGATGAAGAGAAAGCAGAACTTGTAGAAGTGGTAGATTTCCTAAAAGACCACCGCAAATTCACTGAAATCGGTGCACGTATTCCAAAGGGTATCTTACTTGTAGGTCCTCCAGGTACAGGTAAAACATTGCTTGCACGTGCAGTAGCGGGTGAGGCAGGCGTACCGTTCTTCTCGATTTCAGGTTCTGACTTCGTAGAAATGTTTGTCGGTGTCGGTGCATCCCGTGTTCGTGATTTATTTGAAAATGCAAAGAAGAACGCTCCGTGTATTATCTTTATCGATGAGATTGACGCAGTAGGTCGTCAACGTGGCGCAGGTCTTGGTGGTGGCCATGATGAGCGTGAACAAACCCTGAACCAATTATTGGTTGAGATGGATGGTTTCGGCGCAAATGAAGGCATTATTATAATTGCTGCAACAAACCGACCAGATATTCTAGATAAAGCGTTACTACGTCCAGGTCGTTTTGACCGTCAAATTACAGTAGGTCATCCTGATGTAAAAGGACGTGAAGCAATTCTTAAGGTGCATGCTCGCAACAAACCTTTAGCAGATTCAGTTGATTTAGCAGCTGTTGCTCAACGTACACCAGGTTTCTCAGGGGCTGACTTAGAAAACTTGTTAAATGAAGCTGCACTTGTGGCTGCACGTAAAAGCAAACGTACAATTAATATGGCAGATATCGATGAAGCGTCTGACCGAGTAATTGCTGGTCCAGCAAAAGCTAGTCGTGTATATTCTGCAAAAGAGAAAAAGCTTGTATCCTTCCATGAAGCTGGCCACGTAGTCGTTGGTTTAGAACTGGATGAAGCGGATACAGTGCACAAAGTAACAATCGTTCCTCGTGGTCAAGCAGGAGGCTATGCGATTATGTTACCAAAGGAAGAACGCTTCTTTACAACAAAACAAGAATTGTTAGACCGTATTGCAGGACTTTTGGGTGGGCGTGTCGCTGAGGAAATTGTACTTGGTGAGGTTTCTACTGGAGCACATAACGACTTCCAAAAGGTAACAAGTATTGCGCGTGCAATGGTAACTGAATATGGTATGAGTGAGAATCTTGGTGCGATGCAATTTGGTTCAAGTCAAGGTGGTAATGTATTCCTTGGCCGTGACTTTAATTCGGATCAAAACTACTCTGATTCAATTGCTTATGAGATTGATAAAGAAATGCAAAAAATTATCGATTCTCAATATCAGCGTACTAAGCGGATCTTAACGGAAAAACGTCATTTACTTGATTTAATTGCTAATACTTTGATGGAAAAAGAAACATTGAATGCGCAAGAAATTGAACATTTACGTGATCACGGCGTTTTACCAGAACCAGAGGCTGTTGAGGTGGTTGAAGAAAAAGCTCCTAAAGCTGAAACTAAACCAACATTAGATATCGTTGGTGAGCCGACTGTTAAAAAAGAATTGCTTAGCAAAGAAGCAAATCCAACAACGGCCGATTTACCAAAAGAGGGCACAGAGCTCAATCATAATGCACCAAAAGGTATCGATGAAAAACGTGATTAATTTAAAAAAGACTGTTTACAATAAGTGAACAGTCTTTTTCTTTGCCTTTTTTCGTTAACAGGTATTAGGATATAAATATTATCTAACGTAATTTCCAGATAAGCGTGTTTACAACTTGCTATTCCTAGCTAAGAAGATGCTAGAATAGTCTTGTTGTCAAAGGTTCTTTTTGGAAGTGACTTATGGTGCTTCATTTGGACATTAGTCTGTATAACAAAGATTGGAGTGTATGGAAATATGGAGAATGTAACATTGAATAATGGCTTAGTAATGCCATTAGTAGGCTATGGTGTCTTCCGAGTACCTGAAGGCGATGACCTGGCTGAGGCTGTAAAAACAGCTATTAAAAAAGGTTACCGTAGCATTGATACAGCGCAAGTTTATCGCAATGAGGAGAGTGTTGGGCGAGGAATCCGCGCAGCAATTGAGGAAGGTTTTGTAACACGTGAAGAGCTGTTTGTCACATCAAAAGTTTGGAATGCTGGACTTTCCTATGAAGAAACACTTGCAGCATATGATAGCAGTTTAGAAAAATTAGGATTAGAATATTTAGATTTGTATTTAGTTCATTGGCCAGGAATCGATGATAATTACATGAATATTTATAGAGCGCTTGAAAAAATTTATCAGGATGGACGAGTACGTTCAATAGGTGTTAGTAACTTTCATGTGCATCATTTAGAAAATTTATTGAAGGAAGCAACGGTTATTCCTGTCATTAACCAAATTGAATTTCATCCACATTTAACACAAGAGGAAGTACGTGCATACTGCAAAGAAAAAGGAATCCAAGTAGAAGCATGGTCCCCACTGATGAATGGTGCTTTATTAGAAGAAGCATTGATTCAGCAGCTGGCATCAAAATACAGCAAAACACCAGCTCAAATTGTGTTACGTTATGATGTTCAGCATGAGGTAGTAACTATTCCGAAAACAATGACTCCTGCGCGTATGTCAGAGAATTTAAATGTCTTTGATTTTGCACTAACAGAAAAAGAAATGTCTCAGTTAGACGCATTACATGATGGATTACGCTGTGGTCCAGATCCAGAAAAGTTTAATTTTAAATAAACTGTAAGGAGCTACTTAATAGGAGGGTGGCTCCTTTTTAAAATGAGTATGAATGCTATTTCGTAGGGTGTAAAGTATGGTATCATTTTTAAAAGTATTTTAACTTTATTTCAACTACACTTTGTATAGTTGTATCAGATGCATAGAGCCAGTTACAATGACAATGAGGTGCAAGAAATTGGGGGCGTCACTATGATATTAGTTTTAGATGCAGGAAATTCAAATATCGTTTTAGGGGTCTATGATGAAAACGATCATTTAGCCTTTCATTGGCGTATGGTGACAGACCTTCACAAAACTGAAGATGAATACGCAATGCAAGTTTCAGCTTTCTTCAATCATGCAGGCATCTCATTCGAACAAATAACCGGCATTATTATATCCTCGGTTGTGCCACCGATAATGTTTTCGTTAGAAGCGATGTGTCACAAATATTTTCGTAAAAAACCGCTTGTTGTAGGACCTGGAGTGAAAACTGGTTTGAATATAAAATATGAAACCCCACGTGAGGTGGGCTCCGATCGCATTGTGAATGCTATTGCGGCACTAGATGCTTATAAAGCACCAATAATTATTGTTGATTTTGGTACTGCTACAACATTTTGTTACTTAAATGAAAAAGGTGATTACATGGGAGGTGCAATTGCTCCAGGTATTACGATTTCTACGGAGGCACTTTATACACAAGCGGCTAGGTTACCACGTATTGAAATATTGAGATCTACGCATATTGTAGGAAAAACAACAGTTTCTGCGATGCAGGCCGGAATATTTTATGGTTTTGTTGGACAAGTTGAGGGCATCGTTAATCGCATGAAAGCACAAAGTAAGGAAGAGCCATTCGTGATTGCGACTGGCGGCTTAGCCAATTTAATTGCCGGAGAGACGCAGGTCATTGATGTAGTTGATCCGTTTTTAACATTAAAAGGTTTATATAAACTATATAAACGCAACCAATAGGAAATGAGGGACATTTCATTTATGAAAGACTATTTAGTACGAGGCTTAGGGTTCAACGGACAAGTTCGGGTTTTTGCAACTTGTACAACAGCAACTGTAGGGGAGGCTCAGCACCGTCATAATACGTGGCCTGTTGTGTCGGCAGCCCTTGGTCGATCTATGACCGCTGCTGTAATGATGGGTGCCATGCTGAAAGGCGAAGAAAAAATCACTATTAAAATTGAGGGCAACGGTCCAATTGGCCCAATGGTTATTGATAGTAATGCTAAAGGTGATGTACGAGGTTTTGTGACAAATCCTCACGTTCATTTCGATCTAAACGAGCAGGGTAAGCTAGATGTTCGTGCGGGTGTTGGAACAGATGGAGCTCTAACAGTTGTTAAAGACCTTGGTTTAAGAGATATGTTCTCAGGCCAAACGCCAATCGTTTCAGGTGAAATTGCTGAAGACTTTACTTACTATTTTGCTACATCTGAGCAAGTACCGTCATCGGTGGGGTTAGGTGTTTTAGTAAATCCTGATAATACGATTCTTGCAGCTGGAGGGTTTATCCTTCAATTGATGCCTGGCTGTGATGAAGAGACAATCAATGAAATCGAACAGCATCTTTCAACATTAGAGCCCGTTTCCAAAATGATTGAAAAGGGCTTTACGCCTGAGAAAATTTTAGAAGCAGTATTAGGAGAAAATCATCTGCAGATTTTAGATTCCATGCCAGTAGAATTTAAATGTCAATGTTCAAAAGAGCGATTTGGGGCTGCAATCTTAGGTTTAGGGACAGCGGAAATTCGAGAAATGATTGATGAAGATGGTGGTGCTGAAGCACAGTGTCATTTTTGTTTAGAAACATATCATTTCTCCAAAGAAGAACTAGAAGGTTATATTGATGAGCTCAACGCGTAATCGTCGACCTTCAACCACTGCAACGCCAAACCAAACGCCCCTATTGCAACGACGTTTAAAAACGAAACCAGCTTTAACAGTTATTGCCGTTCTGTTATTAGGAAATATTTTATGGTTGATTGCTTGGTTAATCCCAAATAAAGGTCAAGAAATTGGTAGCGACGAACAAGTCGCTGCCGTTGACGGGGAGTTTATCACGCGTCAAGAGTGGATGGTTGCCATGGAAGAACGCTATGGTAAAGAGACACTACAAAATTTAGTAAATGAATCTGTGATGGAAAAGGCAGCTAAGAAATTTAAAATTAAAGTAATAGATAAAGAGATTGATTTAGAACTTGCTCTAATGCGCTCTGCACAGGATAAATTTGATACGGCAATGCAAAATCTGTCTGTAGAGCAACTGCGACAAAAAATACGCTCACAGCTTATTTTAGATAAGGTCCTAACAAAAGATGTAGAAATAAAAGAAGATAGTATTGAAAAATATTATGAAGAAAATCAATCACTATACAATACGAAGGCGAGTTATCGTACGAATTTCATAGAAGTGGATTCCAAAAAAGCTGCTGAGGAAGCATTAAAAGAGCTAAAAAATAACTCTGATTTTTCCGTGCTAGCACGAGAAATTTCTTTAGATAGTGCCTCAGCTAGTTTGGGTGGAGATATCGGTTTTCTCACAGAAAAACAGGAAAATGTCGATCCAGCAATTATAAAGGCAACGATGGCATTAAAAGCAAATGAGGTAAGTAAAGCATTTAAGCTTAATAACGGTCATTATGGGATTGTACAAGTCCAAGAGATCACAGAAGGACAATCCTTTACATACGAAGATGTGAAAGAGCATATTGAACGTGAGCTTGCGCTAGATCAATTACCACAATCTGTTACACCAGAAGCATTTTGGTCTGAATTCAAGGCAACTTGGTATTATGGAGAAGAGAAAAAAGATAAATAGTAGTTAGCTCCAATGCGTTTAAGAAAGAATCTGCAAGAAGTCTGCGGGAAGGTGAGCCAAATAATACTGCAGATGATTTGCGTCAGCTTATTGGCATATTCTCAAAAGTTCAGCGGATTTTTTTCGTGTTTTAACAAAGTTTTTCAATAAATATTCTGAAAATATATGTTTTATTTATTGACAATCGACTGGAAAAATTGATAAAATACAAAATAAGTAAAACCTATAAAAATAGTAGGGATTAGGAGTGGATTAATAAATGAGTAGATTAGCGAACTCAGTAGCTGAATTAGTTGGTAAAACACCAATTGTAAAGTTAAATCATGCAACAGGCGAAAACGAAGGTACGGTTTATGTAAAATTAGAATATTTTAACCCAGGTAGCTCAGTAAAAGATCGTTTAGCATTGGCAATGATTGAAGCAGCTGAAAAGGACGGTACCCTAAAACCAGGAGGTACTATTATTGAACCTACTTCTGGTAATACAGGTATTGGTCTAGCAATGATTGCAGCAGCTAAAGGCTATAAAGCTATTTTAGTAATGCCAGAGACAATGAGCTTAGAGCGTCGAAACTTATTACGTGCATATGGTGCAGAGCTTGTTTTAACACCTGGTCCAGCAGGCATGAAGGGGGCAATTGCCAAAGCGGAAGAATTAGCAGCTGAAAAAGGTTACTTCTTACCACAGCAATTCACAAACCCTGCTAATGCTGTTATTCACCGTTTGACAACAGGCCCAGAGATTGTTGAAGCATTTGACGGTTTAACACTTGATGCATTTGTATCTGGAGTAGGTACAGGAGGTACAATTACAGGTGCAGGTGCAGTTTTAAAAGAAAAATATCCAGAGATCGAAATTATTGCAGTTGAGCCAAAAGATTCACCAGTACTTTCTGGTGGCCAGCCAGGACCGCATAAGATTCAAGGTATTGGCGCTGGATTCGTACCTGAGGTGTTAGATACAGATATCTATTCTTCAGTATTCCCTGTTGAAAATGAGATTGCTTTCGAAGTAGCACGTAAAGTAGCACGCGAAGAAGGGATTTTATGTGGTATTTCATCAGGTGCAGCTATCTATGCGGCAATTGAAACAGCAAAACGTTTAGGAAAAGGCTCAAATGTCCTTGCGATTGTTCCATCTAATGGTGAACGGTATTTATCTACACCTTTATATCAATTTGAAGACTAATCTAATGATTTGCTAACAAAGGCTCCTTTAACGAGGAGTCTTTTTTCTATGAAGGAGTTTTTAAAATGGAGTCTCACGACGTACGTGTGATGAGTTTTATGGTTGTAGATAGCTAGACTTTCAGCAGCCAGACCATGTAAATATTTTAGAGCATTTGCTATGGGTATGAAATTGGATGGAACAATTTAAAAATATTCGCTTCTCAGCAATATTCAAGTTAAGATGGAATCACATCAAATGATTTAAAGGGGAATGGCAACTTGAAGACAATAAAAACTAAAACAATAACGATGGATGCAGATTCGTTTTTTTATAGCTATAAAAAGCAAGTAGAAGCAGAACGAGCACATGTATTTTTAGAAAGTGGACGTGGAGGACATTTTACAATAGGGGCATGGAATCCATTAGCCACTGCGCAATCAGTTAAGGATGGTCTGCTTGTGAATTGGCGAAATGGGGATAGTGAAATTCTACTGGGTGAATCTCTTTCATTATTAGAGGATTTGGTAGCAAAATACCAAGTTTCATTCAATGCTGAACTACCAGTATTCCAAGGCGGTGCAATCGGGTTTGTAGCCTATGATTACGCGCGAAAAATTGAAGAGTTGCCAGATTCCTCAGAGGACGATTTACATATTCCTGATATATACTTTTATATTTTCGACTGCTGGGCTGTACACGATGTGAACACAAATAAAGTCACGCTTATGAAGTTAGAGAACAGTGATGTAGATTTGGAAGAATGGGCTAATGCATGGCATGTAGCGGCTCAAGCAGGTTTAAATGACCGCAAATTTGAAAAAACAAGTGCTGTAGAAATAGTAAATGCTGAAAGTGAATTGCTAGTATCATTTGCGGGAACAGACTTTGAAGAAGCAGTAACTAAAATTCAATCTTATATAGCACAAGGCGACGTATTTCAAGTGAACTTATCTGTCCGTCAATCTAAAAAATTAACCGCATCAGCGATAGATGTCTACGAGGCATTACGAGCTTTTAATCCATCTCCTTATATGGCCTACATTGAAGCACCAGATTTTGCAATTGTTTCTGGATCACCAGAGCTTTTAGTGAAGCGTCATGGTAATGAATTATCTACGCGACCAATTGCTGGTACAAGACCAAGAGGGAAATCTGAGGAAGAGGATACAGTATTAGCACAGGAGTTAATCGACAACGACAAGGAACGAGCAGAACATGTAATGCTCGTTGATTTGGAGCGCAATGATTTAGGCCGAGTATCCAAATATGGGACAGTCGAGGTGGATGAGTTTATGGTAATTGAACGCTATTCACATGTAATGCATATAGTGTCAAACGTGCGGGGAGAAATCGCTGAAGGTAGATCGAATGCAGATGTTATCCGTGCTATGTTCCCAGGTGGCACAATTACAGGTGCTCCAAAAATTCGTACGATGGAAATAATTGAAGAATTAGAACCTGTAAGACGTGGGTTATATACAGGCTCAATTGGCTGGCTTGGCTATACAGGAGATATGGAATTCAATATTGTAATTCGTACAGCTTTTATAAAAGATAGCGTAGCATATATTCAAGCAGGAGCAGGAATTGTCATTGACTCTGTTCAGCAGCGAGAATATCAAGAATCTTTGAATAAAGCGAAGGCAATGTGGCAGGCAAAGGCAATGGCGGAGGGGCGAGCAAAATGATTTTAATGATTGATAACTATGATTCTTTTACGTATAACCTTGTTCAGTATTTTGGAGAATTCGGACATGAGCTCGTTGTGAAAAGAAATGACACGTTAACAGTGAAGGATATTGAGCAACTTGCACCTGATATGATTGTTATTTCACCTGGACCATGTAGCCCAAATGAAGCGGGTGAAAGCCTAAACATTATTAACTATTTCGCGGGAAATATTCCGATTTTAGGTGTTTGTCTAGGGCATCAGGCGATAGCACAGGTATTTGGAGGAAATGTTATTCGAGCAGAACGTTTGATGCATGGAAAAACCTCACCTGTATTGCATGCTGACATAGGTTTGCATAAGGGCATGCCAAATCCGTTTCATGCTACTCGTTATCATTCTCTCATTGTAGAAAAGGAAACATTGCCAAAGTGCTTTGAAGTAACTGCCTGGACAGATGAAGGTGAAATTATGGGTATTCGCCACAAGGACTATCCTATTGAAGGTGTACAGTATCATCCAGAATCCATAATGACAGAGCAAGGGAAAAAGCTTCTGCGCCAATTTATAGACTTGTATGTAGAGGGAGCGAAATAAATGTATTGTTGGATGAACGGAGAATATATAGAAGCTCAAAATTTACGTATTTCACCATTTGATCATGGATTTTTATATGGCTTGGGCTTTTTTGAAACGTTTCGCACATATGGAGATATGGTATTTGGGTGGGACATGCATATGGAAAGGTTACATGCTGCACTATCACAATATCATATTCATTTGACATATTCTTCAGATACATTACTAGAGGCTGTTCGGCAATTAAATAAGCAGTCTAATGGGCAGGATGGTTATTTCCGTCTAAATGTATCCGCAGGGGAGCATGGTATTGGGTTGCAGCCAATGGAATATAAGCAACCAAATGTTATTATTTTTCGTAAAGATTTACCGTCTACACCTAGAGGTACAGAAAAAAATGCTCAGTGGCTTGAGACGCCTCGTAATACTCCTGAAAAGGGCGTCCGCGTTAAGTCACATCATTATGGGAATAATGTTCTTGGTCGCTTTGAAATGCCATCCTTAGTCCAACAGGAAGGCTTATTTTTAACCAGAGAAGGCTATGTGGCTGAAGGTGTAACATCAAATGTTTTTTGGGTGAAAAATGATATACTATATACGCCTTCTTTGGACACAGGCATTTTACCAGGTATTATCCGAGGATGGGTAATCAGAAAGGCGTCATCTTTAGGTATTAATGTAAAGGAAGGGCTCTTTACCAAGGAGGATGTCGAGAATAGTTCTGAATGCTTTATTACGAACTCTATACAAGAACTTGTGCCAATTCGTAAACTAGCAAACAAAATGTTGCTAGGCAAGGAAGGGCCTATTTATACGAGTATACATGAAGCGTTTATTAAAGAAGTGGAGCAAGGATAGAAGGAGCGTTATCATGCTAGAAAAATATATAACACCATTAACGATTAATGGTATTACTTTAGACTATACGAAAGAAACGTTTGTGATGGGCATTTTAAATGTTACACCAGACTCTTTTTCAGATGGGGGCAAATACAATAACGTAGAAGCCGCTGTTACTCAAGCCAAAAAAATGGTAGCTGAAGGAGCTAAAATCATTGATGTTGGTGGAGAATCAACTCGCCCTGGCTATACACGTATTTCGGATGAAGATGAAATAGCCCGCATTGTTCCAGTGATTCAAGCGCTAGTAGCAGAAGTACCAGCCATTATATCGATTGATACGTATAAGGCAAATGTCGCTCGTGCTGCAATAGAAGCTGGAGCACATATAATTAATGATATTTGGGGTGCAAAGGCTGAGCCTGAGATTGCTAAGGTTGCTGCAGAGTTACATGTTCCGATTATTCTAATGCATAATCGTGAAAATACAGATTATAGTTCAGACTTTTGGATAACTGCCAGAACGGATTTAGAGAATAGTATTGCCATTGCTCATAGTGCTGGTGTCCCTGATAGCCATATAATTTTAGATCCAGGCATTGGATTTGCCAAAACTACAGAGCAAAATATAAAAATGATGCAACATTTAAACGATTTAGTGGCAATGGGCTATCCCGTTTTGCTAGCAACATCACGCAAATCAATGATTGGTAATGTTTTGCAGTTGCCTGTTGAGGAACGGATAGAAGGTACTGGTGCAACAGTTGTTTATGGTGTAGAAAAGGGATGTCATATCGTTCGAGTGCATGATGTACAGGAAATGGCACGAGCTACCCATATGACCGATGTATTAATTGGTAAACGTATTTATAAGGAGGAAGCGTAATGGACTATATTCATTTAAAGGATATGCAGTTTTATGGTTATCATGGTGTGTTATCAGCAGAAACAACACTTGGTCAGCGCTTCCGAGCGAATGTTTCACTTGCGGTAGATATGACAGAGGCTGGGGAAACAGATGATCTGAACTATACGGTAAACTATGCTGAAGTTTATGCGCTGTGCCGTGACATTGTTGAAGGTGAGCCTTTAAAGCTTATTGAATCACTTGTTACGAAAATAGCAAATAGTATATTAGAGACTTACGCAGATAAAGTGAAGGGTGTTCGTGTAGAGCTTATTAAACCGGACCCACCCATACATGGTTACTATAAAGAAGTTTCGGTTGAAGTAACGAGGGGTGAGTTTTAATGAATGATGTTTATTTATCTATCGGCACGAATATAGGGGATCGTTTAGAAAATCTCCAACACGCTGTGGAGCTTTTAAAAGTTAGTGAAGGAATTCAGGTTGCTCGTATATCTTCCGTCTATGAAACGGCAGCTGTTGGCTACACTGATCAAGCTGATTTTTTAAACATTGCAGTTCATATTAAAACTGCCCTATCCTCTTCTGAAATGTTAAACATATGCCAATCAGTTGAACAAGAACTTGGGCGTGTACGTGAATTTAGGTGGGGTCCTCGCATCATAGACCTTGACATTCTGCTCTACAATCACGAAAATATTGAAACGGAGAGCTTAATTGTTCCACATCCAAGAATGTATGAGCGAGCTTTCGTGTTAGTTCCTCTGGTAGAAATTACACCTGTTCCTGTTGGAGAACAATTACAACGAGCTCATGACCTATGCCAACAGTTAAATTATGCAGACGAAGGTGTAACCTTATGGCTGGAGTCTAAGGAGCTTGTTATATTGCAATCAGTAAATTAATAATTTTATCATTATGTGTGTATGGATGATCTATCATTTCATAGCATTTTAGGATATGTAAAACCCATCGAAGGAGGAAATCACCGTTGAGTCAACCAACTGAGAAGTCGTTTCAGATTGGCAATATTGTTATGGACAACCGTGTCGTATTAGCGCCAATGGCTGGAATTTGTAACTCTGCCTTCCGACTAACTGTAAAAGAGTTTGGAGCAGGGCTTGTATATGCAGAAATGATTAGTGATAAAGGGATCGTCCATAAGAACGAAAAAACTTTAGGTATGCTTTATATTGATGAGCGTGAAAACCCACTTTCACTACAAATTTTTGGTGGTGATAAGGCAACATTAGTAGAGGCTGCAAAGTATGTAGATATAAATACTACTGCAGATATTATTGATATCAATATGGGTTGTCCGGTTAATAAAATTATTAAATGTGAAGCTGGCGCTCGTTTACTTTTAGATCCAAATAAATTATATGAGATGGTAGCGGCTGTTGTAGATGCGGTAAAAAAACCTGTCAGCATAAAGATGCGTATTGGCTGGGATGAAGAGCATATCTTTGCTGTTGAGAATGCACAGGCGGCAGAACGTGCAGGTGCATCAGCAGTAGCGGTTCATGGACGTACTCGTGTGCAAATGTATGAAGGCAGAGCAAATTGGGATATCATTCGTCAAGTTAAGGAAAATGTAAAGATTCCTGTATTAGGTAACGGTGATGTCGAGACACCTCAAGATGCTAAACGGATGCTAGATACAACTGGTGTAGACGCTGTAATGATTGGCCGAGCTGCCCTAGGCAATCCTTGGATGATTTATCGTACAGTTCAATACCTTAAAACAGGTGAGTTAAAGGAAGAGCCAAGCGTTCGTGAAAAAATGGATGTATGTTTACTTCATTTCGAACGCCTTATTCAATTAAAAGGCGAGCTTGTGGCAGTACGTGAGATGCGTAAACATGCCTCGTGGTATTTAAAAGGTATAAGAGGGAACGGGAAAGCTCGTAATACTATTAATCAAACAGAAACAGCTTCTGAGTTCCGTGCCTTGTTAAATGGTGTTGTGCAAGACTATGAAGAAAGTGAATCTAAGTTAATTGTACCAGTAGCAAAAGAATTAATTATGTAATTATCTGAAGGCGTCTCGATGCTTAAAAGAGACGCTTTTTTTGTTGTAACCGTTAATTTTCAGAATCATTAATCATTTTTGTTGAACTTGAAAAAAAACTGAAACAGATGATTACAGCATTAAAATTGTGTACAATAGAAATATTATGGACGTAAACGCGGACAATTTAATAAGGAGTGAAATACGTGTCAAATATAGAAGAATTAAATGATCAGCTTTTGGTGAGACGCCAAAAAATGACGGCTATCCAAGAGAACGGTCAAGATCCATTTGGAAGTCGTTTTGAGCGTACACATTTATCAACGGAAGTACGTGAGCAATTTGCAGATCAAACAAAAGAGCAGCTAGAAGAACATCTACAAGAAGTAATTATTGCAGGTCGCATTATGACTAAACGAGGTAAAGGTAAAGCTGGCTTTGCACATATTCAAGATTTAAATGGTCAAATTCAAATTTACGTTCGTCAAGATCATGTTGGCGAAGAAGCATATGAATTATTCAAACAAGCTGACCTTGGAGATATTGTTGGAGTTCGAGGGAATGTATTCCGCACGCAAGTTGGAGAGCTTTCAGTAAAGGCAGAGGAGTTTACATTTCTAACAAAAGCCCTACGCCCTATGCCAGAGAAATTTCATGGCTTACAGGATGTAGAGCAACGTTATCGTCAACGTTACTTAGATTTAATGACAAATGAAGATAGTAAAAAAACGTTTATCGCTCGTTCTAAAATCATTCGTTCAATTCGTAACTATTTAGATAACGCTGGATACTTAGAAGTAGAAACACCAATGCTTCATACAATTGCTGGTGGTGCTGCGGCTCGTCCATTTATTACACACCACAATGCACTTGATATGGAATTATATATGCGTATTGCAATTGAATTGCATTTAAAACGATTAATCGTTGGTGGGCTAGAAAAAGTATATGAAATTGGTCGTGTTTTCCGTAATGAAGGAATTTCAACACGTCACAATCCTGAATTTACGATGATAGAGCTATATGAAGCATATGCTGATTATAAGGATATAATGTCCTTAACAGAAAATCTCATTGCACATGTTGCACAAGAAGTTCTTGGTACAACGACAGTTCAATATGGGGAAGATGAAATCAACCTTGCTGTGGGCTGGAAACGTGTTCATATGGTAGATGCTGTAAAAGAAATGACAGGTGTAGACTTCTGGCAGCCAATGACTGTAGAACAAGCTCAAGCACTTGCTAAAGAGCATGGAGTAGAGGTTAAAGAATCTCATGAAGTAGGTCATATTATTAATGAGTTCTTTGAGCAAAAGGTTGAAGAAACTCTTGTACAACCAACATTTGTTTATGGTCATCCAGTAGAAATTTCCCCTCTAGCTAAGAAAAACCCAGAGGACGAGCGTTTTACAGACCGTTTTGAGCTATTTATCGTACGTCGTGAGCATGCGAATGCTTTCACAGAGCTAAACGATCCAATCGATCAACGAGAACGCTTCGAGGCACAAATGGCTGAAAAGGCTGCGGGTAATGATGAAGCGCATGAGATGGATAATGACTTCATTGAAGCATTAGAATTTGGTATGCCTCCAACAGGTGGTTTAGGTATTGGTATCGATCGCTTAATCATGCTTCTTACAAACTCACCTTCAATTCGTGACGTACTGTTATTCCCTACTATGCGTCATATTACAAAATAATTATATAGAAGAAGGCGCTATCTTTTAATGAACAGCTTTTAAAATAATAGGCTTCATTAGAAAGGACAAGCATAAATAACAGGAGTCAAGGGTGTTAATAAGCACCATGGCTCCTGTTTTTGTTCTAAACACGATTAAAATAATTATGCAATACTTTAAAGAAGAAGGCTCAACCTATATGAACAGTTAATTAAAATATGCCCTGTTCTTAATTTTTATTTGTTGTGATTTATATAAAAGAAATGTATATTTAAACAAATAATCATGTATTACATGAGCGTAAGACAGTTCATCTATCTCGAAAATACGTAAAATAGCTAACAAAATCAGAGATTTTAAAAAGATAAATAAATAATTCAAAAATGCTTGCATAGTTATTTGAATCATGATAAATTATTACTTGTCGCTAAGACGACGTAAGAGTTGACATTGAGAATACGAAGTTTCAAAAGAAGATGTTGACACTGAGATTTGATTATGATATATTTCGAGAGTTGTCTCTTGAATAACTAAATTAAGATGATTTAGTGCTTGACAACAAAACAAAAGATGTTATAATACAATGGTTGCTGTTGATGCAATTGAAATGAACCTTGAAAACTGAACAAGCAAAACGTAATCAATAAAGTTTTTAGTAGCTAACTTATGCTAGTGAACGAGA
>NZ_JBXAPF010000030.1:0-58664 GCF_058803665.1 Lysinibacillus sp. GW821-FHT14F06 | reverse complement strand
AATTGAACCGCCGTATACGGAACCGTACGTACGGTGGTGTGAGAGGTCGGGAGTTAATCACTCCCTCCTACTCGATTGGAAAATTTCTAGGACTAGAGAGCTTAGTGGAGTATATGCTAAAAATACTATATTTTTACAAAGTGTATTCCAGTATGATAGTTTTAGATGAAAAGAAAGGAGCAGCAATATGAAAGGAAAAATTCGAGCGGGAGTACTAGCTGGCATACTAAGTATTTCATTGGCAACTCCTTTGCAAGCGCATGCTTATCAAGAGCCCACGGATTATGTACATATGAAAACATCAAATATGATCGTTTACTCTGCCTATGGTGCCAAAATTAATGCCTCTGAAAAGGGCGATACGTTTAGTATTAAAGCGACTATCGTCAATAACCGTCAGCCTCTAGAAATTGAAATTTTCAAAAATGGACAGGATGGGATTTTAAAACAAGTAGCTAAAAAAGGGGTAATGGAGCCTGTTGCGTATCGAGACTTAGGCGATCGCGTGGTTGCCATAATTCATAATAGTGCAGAATTAAAATTTGTAAATCCACAGCCAATTTACTTTCGAGATATAGATAATTCAGAGTATAGTACGTATATTTCTACATTAGCGGAACGGGGTATTGTCCAAGGAAGAACAGCAGATCATTTTGGCGTAAATGATTCTTTAACACGTGCTCAGTTTAGTGCATTACTAGCCCGTGCCTTCAGCTTTCAACCAGTTCAAGCAACCCAATTTAAAGATATTGATGCCAAGAAATCCTGGTATGGGGGCTATGTTGGTGCATTACATTCTTTAGGAATTATCAAAGGAAAATCTCAAAATTTATTTGATCCTAATGGGAAAATAACACGACAGCAAGCAATACTAATGGTTGGTCGAACATTGGATGCAGTTGATTTTGTTCAAGAAGAATTTGTGTCTTTACCTTATCAAGATAGCTTTAATCTACAAGAGGAAGCATTGCACCATACACAAACCTTATATGCAATTGGAGCGTTAAACGACCATATGAATTTATTACCAAATCAAACGATTACACGAGGAGAATTTGCTAAAATGCTAGCGGTATCATTAGAAGCTGCTGGAAGAATGTAATAGTAACAGTAAGTCGAGGACATTATGTCTCTCGACTTTTTTTATTTGCTTTTATCAATAAATGTGATTAATTGCTCTGCAAAAAGCACAGAATCAATTTGAATTTGCTCCTATGCGGTTGAAGTATATGCTGATTGCTTTTCAAAGATAAGTTTTTCAAAATTTGTTATTTCATCTATTGACAACCATAAAAAATATGGTAAATTAAAAAACATGAATGATAATAGTAATCATTACGATTAATGTTGTTTTTCTAAATATGGGTGAAATATTGAGAAGGAGTTTATTATGTTACAGGAAGTTGAATTTATAAAAATGAACCCTACAGAAAATATGACTGTATTAATAAAAACACCTCATGCTATTGCAGATTACACAAAAATTGCGACCAAAATAATGTCTTATAGCAATGTCCATGCTGAACAGGTTGGCTTTATATGTGAATCAGCACATGATGATGTACATGCAAGGCTCTGCATGTCAGGTGGGGAGTTTTGTGGAAATGCTTGTATGGCACTAGCTTGTTTACTCGCATCAGAGCAGCCAAGTATAAAAAATGTTGTACTGGAGTCCTCCGGGATGGAGGATTTAGTTATTTGTACTGTTGAAAAAAATGCTCAGCAATTTGAATGCCAAGTAACTATGCCTGTGCCTGATAAAATTTGGAGCAGAAAGCTTCCTTTTGGAGAAATCAATCTGGAAACAATTTTTATTAAATATAACTGCTTTCTTCACATTATTGTCAAAGTAATTGCCTTTGATAATGCTGTAAAGGAAAATGCAGAGAGTCTAGCTAAATTATTGGGCAGCGCAATGGATGAACAACTAATCGGTATATTATTGTACAAAGAAGAAACTGCCGAATTAAAGCCTCTCATTTTTGTACCAGCTTTAGATAGCATGGTTTGGGAAAGTGGATGTGGCTCAGGAACAGCATCTATCGGTTATTTTTTAGCATGGAAAAACAGGGCTAAGATTATGACCAATGTGAAGCAGCCAGGAGGCATTATTCAAGTTTTTGCTAATTACACAGAGACATCAAAGTATGCACATATTAAGGGTGTTGTTGAAATAGTAGCAAAGGGAACAGCATATATTGAACTTTAATTCCAAAGCATAGGAGTGAAGTATGTGAAGGTTGCACAATCTTTTTTAGGAAAACTACATGACTTTGATAATAAATTTCAGCTCTTGATTAATCAAAGCAATCAGCATCAAGCGGAGAATAATATAGAGCTACGAGAAATAATCGATGACTATTCTTCGTTTATTACGAATCCTGATCATGAAAAATATTGGCTTCATTTAGATTCATCAACTGAAATAGTAACGTTAATCGAGAAACTAAGAGCAAACTCCTCTGTTTGTGTGAAACTTATGGAAAAATATCGTGCTTTAAAATTATTGCATGAAAATGAGGAAATCGCTGACTATTTTCGTAATATTGAAGACAGTATTGAAAAGGAATTTGGCGGCTTTCAAATTACCAATCAATCCAAAGTGTTATTAGTGGGGTCTGGCGCTTTTCCTATGACCTTATTATTGATTGCAGAACGAACAGGTGCCGAAGTCTTTGGCATTGATATTGATGATGAAGCCATTCAATTGGGTAGACAGGTAGTACATAAATTAGGAAAGCATTTACCGATTCAAATTGACAATAAGCCTGTAGAGGACCTCGCAGCTATTCAACAAATTAGCCATATTATATTTAGCTCAACCGTTAGCTGCAAATATGACATATTAGAACAATTATATGATGTCACAAAACAGGATGTAATCGTTGCTATGCGATATGGAGATGGATTAAAGTCTCTTTTTAATTATCCAATGAGAACGGTAGACGCAACAAAATGGCAATTAGTAGAGCAAATTATGCACCCTCAAAGTGTATTCGATATTGCTTTGTATCAAAAAGCTCAATCAATTTGATAGATAGGGAGAAGGGTATGACTTATTTTAAAAGGGTTTTACTGTTAGGAACAGGGCCGACAGCTATTCAATTAGCTGTCAATCTTAAGAATTATTTAAATAGTAAAGTAGCTATAGCTGGCCGAGAGTCTTTACGCTCCAATATGTTCTATGAGGCTGTAATCCAACAGCAGCTTGCAATTAAAGTACATATACAAAATCCACAGCATCAATCTGTCGCGGGAGAATGTATGCTCGATGATCTTTTTAAGGGATATCATACAATTTCAGGGGATTGGGATACGGTTGTCCTAAGTGTCACTACTGATGCTTATATGGACGTATTATCACAAATTGATAGCCAAGTATTGAAGAAGGTCAAATGCTTTCTTTTAATTTCACCAACATTTGGCTCTAATCATTTAATTAGGAATTATTTAAAGCAAATTTCTTCTTGTGCTGAGGTGATTAGCTTTTCAACCTATTATGGGGATACAAGATGGCTACAGGATGTACCTTCAAATGAGGTGATAACAACAGGGGTAAAGAAAACCATTTACATTGGCTCCGATGGGGCGAAAATGGATCGCTTGGCAAAGCTAAGTGAACTATTTTATCAGCTAGGTATTGAATTAAAAGTTTTAGCAACACCGTTAGAGGCAGAAACAAGAAATATCTCTTTATATGTACATCCTGCCTTGTTTATGAATGATTTTTCATTAAAGGCTATATTTGACGAACAAACAATAACGAAGTATGTTTATAAGCTTTATCCTGAGGGGCCTATTACATATACAATGATTCGCCATTTATTAAATTATTGGAAAGAAATGATGGAGATTGTGAAGCAGGTCAATATTCAACCTCTGAATCTATTAAAGTTCATGGTAGACGATAACTATCCATTACAATCTGCTAGTATTGCTCGACAAGATATAGAAAATTTCAGCAAGCTTGAGTCTATTCATCAAGAGTATCTGCTCTATATTCGATATGCTTCTTTATTAATAGATCCATTTTCTAAACCCACTCAAGAGGGAAAATATTTTGATTTTTCAGCAGTTCCTCTTAGAAGGATTTTTATGAATCATCAGGGTGAATGGGATATTCCTAGAATGCCCAAAGAAGATTACTACCGTGTGAAAATTATTCAGGGAATTGCTAAGGCACTAAGGCTGGAAAGTCCAACAATTGATTTATTCATACAGACTTATGAAGAAAAACTGCAACAAATGGTCGCTTCATCTCAGAACAGATCATACTCAGAGGCCTTTCAAGTAAAATCTTTTTCACAAGATATCGAGATGATATGCAAGGAATTAACATAAAAAGTTAATAAAATACAAATTGAATGCACTATAAGGAGCGAACGGCATTGGTTAAAAGAATACAAACAATTATAGCAATGATTTTTACACTATTCATACTAGTGGCATGTTCAACAACTACAGAAAAAAGTGAGTTGAAAAAAGATGAGCTTGTGTATGCCACTGTAAAGGACATTAATGACATGAACCCTCATTTATACCCTGGCTCCATGTCAGCCCAGGGCATGGTTTATGAATCGTTAGTAGAAAATACGGAGGACGGCATTAAACCATTGCTTGCTGAATCCTGGGATATTTCGAAGGATGGGACAATCTATATCTTCCATTTAAGAAAAGATGTTGTCTTTCATGATGGAGAGCCGTTTAATGCGGATGCTGTCAAACAAAATATTGAGGCCGTTCAGCGAAATAAGGAAAAGCATGCATGGATTAAATTATCAACAAAAATTTTGAATGTAGAGGCTGTTGATGAATGGACTGTACGTTTAACGCTTTCTGAGGCATATTATCCAACATTAGTGGAATTATCCATGACACGTCCATATGTGTTCCTCTCGCCAAAAGATTTTAAAAATGGGGAAACAAAAGATGGTGTACAAGGTTTTCATGGCACAGGACCTTATCAGCTAATGGAGCATAAGGTAGATCAATATGCTGTGTTTGAGGCAAATGAAAAATATTGGGCGGGATCACCGAAGTTAAAAAAAATTACAGCGAAAGTTTTGCCTGCGGGAGAAACAACACTACTAGCCCTGCAAAAAGGGGAAGTGAATTTTGCCTTTACGGATGATCGAGGTGCGGACAGTATTCATATTGAAGGCATGAACAAGCTAGTACAGACAGGTGATTATCAACTTGTTAGAAGTAAACAAATGAATACAAAAATGATTGTGGCTAACAGCAGTAAAATGGATAATCCCGTTAGTGATAAGAGTGTTCGGGAGGCTATTTGGTACGCCATTGATCGCGAAACAATTAGCCGTGATATTTTCGAAGAGGCAGAAACACCAGCAAATTCACTTTTTTCCACAAATATTAATTATGCAGGTATTCCATTACAACAACGAAATTATGATGCTGTAAAAGCGAATGATTTATTAGAAAAAGCCGGATGGACAAGGAGTACTGAGGGAGCAGTACGAGAGAAAAATGGCAAGAAATTAATGATACAACTTTTTTACGATAGTAATTCATCGTCTCAAAAGGCACAGGGAGAGTATATGCAACACGCATTGAAAGGCATTGGCATCGATTTAGAATTAATTGGGGAGGAATCCACTTCCATCGCCAATCGAAGAACAACAGGAGAGTATGATTTATTATTCAATCAAACATGGGGCTTAGCCTATGATCCGCAAAGTACTGTGGCTGCTTTTACGGCTTCTTATAAACATGCAACACAGGGAATTGCAAATGCCAATCAATTCTATCAAAAAATTGAGGATGTTTTAGTTTCAAGAGAGGAAGACCAGCGCAGGGCATTATACAAGGATATTTTGACAACTGTACATGAGGAAGCAATCTTCATTCCTCTTACGAATGGCAATGTAACGGTAGTTGCTCCTAAGCAATTACAGGGTATTTCGTTTAAGCAGACGCAATACGAATTACCATTTGAACAAATGTATTTTCAATAGTTTAGCAAATGAAATTAGACCATTTGCTAAATTTACAGGAGGTTTTTGATGGGAGCTTATATTTTTAAGAGGATGCTTATCACGATTCCCATGCTTATTGCTGTATCATTTATAACCTTTCTATTAGTTAGTTTTTCTCCCATAGAGCCTGCTGAGATTGTGTTACAGGCTCAAGAGGTTCCTGTCATCACGGAGGAATTACTGCATCAAACGAATGAAGAGCTTGGATTTAATAAGCCATTTCTTACGCAATACTTAAATTGGCTGAAGGAAAGTCTGCGTTTTGATTTTGGTGATTCCTATGTGAAAAATGAATCAGTTATGAACCTTATCCAGCCCGCTTTTAGTAATACATTAAAATTGACGATTGCCTCCTCAATTTTTATTGTGATTTTTTCTATAGTATTCGGCGTAATTTGCGCCCTCCATGAAAGACAGGTTGTTGATCGAACATTAAGTGCGATTTTGATGTTATTGACGGCTATACCATCCTATGGGTTAGGTGCTTTATTTATTATACTGTTTTCCGTCAAACTCAATCTTCTACCAACTAGTGGAATGGAGGATGGACTCAAAAGCTATGTTTTACCTGTTATCGTATTAGCTTTAGGCTATATTGGCATTTATTTCAGAACAATTCGTAGTGCGATGCTTAATCAAATACAGGAGGATTATGTACTTTATGATCGCGCATGTGGTCTTTCAGAGGGAAAAATTACTTGGCATATTTTACGTAATTCACTACAGGTAGCGGTATCGATATTTTGTATGGCGATTCCGTTAATTTTAGGAGGAACAGTAGTGATTGAAAATATTTTTGCCTGGCCTGGATTGGGGAGCTTAAGTTTAAATGCCATTCTAAGCAGAGATTATCCAGTAATCCAAGCATACGTTTTGATTGTAACTGCTACATTTGTTGTTTTTAACATGCTTGCAGATATGATAAATGTCACGTTGAATCCTCGTCTAAGGAGTGGTGATAAGTGATAACTATAAAAAGTTTAAGCAAAGATAAAGTCGGTTTATGTTCCTTGTTTTTTATAGTGCTTGTCATGCTAGTCGGTTTGTTAGCACCAATGTTAGCACCACATGATCCATTGGCTGTTAGGATGGAGCTTCGTTATGCACCACCTTCCTGGGAGTACTTATTTGGAAACGATCATTTAGGTAGAGATATTTTTTCAAGAATTCTATATGGAATACGACCAAGTGTATTGTGGGTATTTGTTGCTTTAATTATTTCTACTTCATTAGGGGCATTGCTTGGCTTTTTATCGGGTTATTTTAGAGGGAATGTAGATGCATTGGTGATGAGGATCTGTGATGTGATGCTGTCCTTTCCTACATATGTTATTACCATAGCTATTGTAGCTATTTTAGGTGTGGGTTTAGAAAATATTCTGATTGCTTTTATCATCATTAAATGGGCATGGTTTACTCGTATTATCAGAACGTCTGTATTGCAGTATGTGGAGATGGATTATGTAAAATATGCCCGTACTATTGGCATGTCCCCATTCTATATCATCTATAAACATATTCTACCATTAAGTTTTTCAGATATAGCAGTTGTAGCAAGCAGCTCAATGAGTTCAATGATGCTGCAAATATCCGGCCTATCTTTTTTAGGATTAGGTATGAAGGCCCCACATGCAGAGTGGGGGATGATGTTAAGTGAAGCAAGGGAGGTTATGTTTACCCGTCCAGAATTAATGATTGCTCCTGGTGTTGCCATAGTAAGTGTAGTGTTAGCCTTTAATTTTTTAGCAGATTCTTTACAGGTTGCACTTAATCCAAAACTTCGACAACCTGAAAAACGAAAAAGAAATAAATTACAAATTATGCTACTTAAAAGAGAGGTGGCGAAATAGGCAATGGTTGTATTAGAGGTAAAGCAGTTAAGAGTATGGGATGAATACACAGGGCATGTCATTGTTCATAACACCTCTTTTAAGCTAGAAAGTGGGAAATGCCTTGCCATTGTTGGCGAGAGTGGAAGTGGCAAATCCCTTACTTGTCGAGCTATTATGCGACTTACTAAAAAATCATTCCGACAATCAGGTGAAATATATTTAACTGATGTTGCATTACATGAGTTATCTGAGCAAAACATGCGGAAAAAAAGAGGAAAACATTTATATATGATCCTTCAAAATGGGATGACAGCATTTGATCCTTCTAGCAAGATAAAGGTACAGTTAATGGAAATATTAAAAACTCATTTTGATTGGAATGAGCAGGTAATGGAGCAAAAGTTGACGCAAGCTATGGAGAGTGTCAATTTGAAAAATGCCAAAAAAAGTTTAAATTGTTACCCACATCAGCTATCAGGTGGAATGCTTCAGCGAATAATGATTGCCTTAGCATTAGTGCTAGAGCCAGATGTCATCATTGCAGATGAACCTACTACTGCATTAGATACAATTTCACAGTTTGAGGTAATAAATCAACTATTACAGCTTCGCCAATCAATGAAAAGTGCTATTATTTTTGTTTCCCATGATCTAGGAATCGTTCGCAAAATTGCTGATGAGGTGATTGTGATGAAGGACGGAGAGGTTGTCGAACAGGGGAGTGTAGAGAGGATTTTTACGAATCCATCCCATGACTACACGAAATTCTTGATGTCCACTCGGGAGGTCTTAAGTACCAAATTTAAAGAAATCATGGAGAAGAGCGATGCAGTTAAACGTTGAAGATGTCTACAAGTCATACGGGGCAAAGGGTTTTTTCAAAGGTAGCCGCCAACAAACCATACTTGAAAATATTAATCTAACATGTAGGCAGGGAGAATGCCTAGGGATTATTGGGGAGAGTGGGAGTGGCAAATCAACACTTGGGCGATTATTAACGGGTATTGAAAAGCCTGATAGCGGTACTATTACAATCGCTGGAAAAGATATTTTTAATAGGCAACAGCGTTTTGGCAATATTAGTGTTGTTTTTCAGGATTACCGTTCCTCCATCAATCCATTTTTTTCTGTAGAAGCAGCTATTTTAGAGCCTTTAAAAGCAACTGAAAAGAAAGGAAATCTGGATATCTTTATAGATGAATTACTTGTAAAGGTTGGACTGTCGCCACAATACAGAAGTAAATACCCTCATGAATTATCAGGTGGTGAGGTTCAACGAGTATGTATAGCAAGAGCAATTTCTACTGAACCCAGTTATATTTTATTAGACGAAGCTGTTAGTTCATTGGATGTCACAATACAACTACAAATTCTAGATTTACTAATAGCGTTAAAAGATAATTATGGTATGGGCTATATCTTTATTACACATGATCTCCAAGTGGCAGCCTATATTTGTGATCGAATGATGATTTTTAAGGATGGGCAAATACAAGAAACACTCGATACAGAAGACTTATCTCAGGTAAAATCCATTTATGCTAAAAAGCTATTACAACATCATATATCCTTTTAAGGAAATTCTAATAATAAGGGGGGAGGAGGATGTTGAAGGGTGCTATGTCATGGCCTTTTATACGACTGTATGTACTCGTAGTACTTTATTTTAGTGCTAACTCTATTTTAAATGTATTTATTCCATTACAGGGTGAGGCACTTGGCGCTAGCAATACGACAATAGGTGTTGTGATGGGTGCCTATTTATTTACAACAATGCTTTTTCGACCCTGGGCAGGGCAATTAATTGATCAATATGGTCCAATAAAGGTTTTACATATTATTTTACTAGTCAATGGCTTAGCTTTAATTCTGTATACAGTGACAGGTTTAGGCGGATATCTGATAGCTCGCATTTTGCAGGGGATATCAACAGCCTTCTTTTCAATGGCTTTACAAATTGGTATTATTGATGCTTTACCTGAGAAAGATCGATCCCAGGGAATTTCATTATATTCATTATTTTCATATATTCCGGGTATCATCGGGCCTCTGTTAGCGTTGGGAATTTGGCAACAAGGAATGAATACATTTACGATCGTTATGGTGACAATTGCTATTGTCACAGGAATCGTTGGTTTTAGCTCTAAAATAGAAGGAAAAGAAGTACTCACATCAAAAGAAAATATAAGAAAGATAAGTGTTTTTCATTCATTTAAAGAATTAGTGAATAATCGAATTTTCTTGAAATGTAGCATCATTATGCTTGTGTCTTCCATTGTCTTTGGGGCAGTTACGACATTTATTCCTTTATATGCACAGCAAATTAACAATGGTAGTGCGGGAATTTATTTGATGCTGCAGGCAACAGTAGTGGTACTGGCACGCTTAACCTTGAAAAAATATATTCCTTCAGATGGAAAATGGCATAATTCTTTTATGATACTTGCTATGATTATTTTAGCTTGTGCTGCAGGGGCTGTAAGTTTTGCTATAGAGGGCGGGGTTCTTTTCTTTTATGTAGGCTCAATTTTAATGGGTCTAGCACAGGCCATTGTCTATCCAACACTGACTACCTATTTAAGCTTTGTTTTAGACAAAGATAATCGGAATATGCTATTAGGTTTATTTATTGCCATGGCAGATTTAGGTGTTTCGCTCGGTAGTGTGATGATGGGACCAATTGCAGATGCTTTATCGTTTTCCTATATGTATGGTATATGTGCATGTTTAGGTTTACTCATGATATTGATTTCATTTGAAAAGAGAGCAACTTATTGAAAATAGTAATGAGCACTATTTTCATAGATTGTTTTTTCCTATTTGGCGGGCGTTTGTACGCTTCAAAATAAAACCCCAGAGGCTGTCTATGGATTTTTGGAGAGCGGAGCTTTTCGAGCGAGCTCAAAAAAATCTGGACGTAATACGCTGAGGCATAATTGATATGTCTAAAGGTATAAAAATCATAACAACAGGTAAACCTTTTATGAGACTAGTTTCCATGAAAGGGGAAATTGACGTATGACTACAGTTTTAACAGCAATTAAACGTGAAAAAGGGCATCGCTCATCATTAACGCAGCTTAGACAGAACGGTGCTATTCCAGGTGTTGTCTATGGCTATCAGATGGAGTCAACAGCCATCTCAGTGGATGCTAGAGCATTTGCCAAAATACTAGCTACGTTCGGAAATAAAAGTGTCTTTCAATTAGATATGGATGGCAGGCAGATCAATGCAGTATTAACAGAAGTGCAACGTTGTGCGCTTAAGGGCAATGTAAAGCATGTGGATTTTAAATCCATCAATATGTCTGAGGAGCTAGAGGTAGATATTCCAGTGACAGTGGTTGGTCATGCAGTAGGAGTTGCAGATGGAGGATTCCTTTTACAGTCTAATCGTGAGGTACGTATAAAGGTGAAGCCGACAGAAATTCCTGAATCAATAGAGGTAGATGTCACTAGTTTAGCTATTGGGACTTCCCTCTATGTCGGAGATATCCGTCAGCAGTTTTCCTTTGATATCTTACAGGAGGATGATTATACATTAGTGACAATCACACCACCTGCTGCTGAAAATGTACAGGAAGATGATACAGTGGACGACACACCTGAAGTGATAGAAGCAACTGGCCAAAATACTGCTGAGCCAAAAGAATAGAGCAAGAGAGGAGCCATCTTACATGTAGTAAGTGGCTCCTTGCTGTTTATTGTATAAACTGCTGTATAGATTTACGATAACCGAAATACATGACTAGGTACATAGCGAAAGCTGCTAAAAATAGCCATGGTGGGATAAAACGCATGAGGGCAAAGGGTGTTTCAAATAAAAAAGCAAAAAGGAAAGCAGAACCTTCTTTATCCCATAAACCTGGGGTAAAATAAGCATCTTTTATATGGAGAAACTTGGAGAAATTGTCGTTATTATAAAAAATCATAAACCATATAAAAGAGAGGATCGCCCAATTGCTGGAATGCTTCATTAATCGTTTATATTTAGCAATTTGGGAATCATTATCAGAAAATAATTGGTCATTGCCATCTTTTCTTTTTAACCAGTAATAAGTACCATCGTATGATTTTTCTTTTAATGCTTGCCAGCCAAAATCCTCATATAACTGCTTATAGTTAGTTTGGTCTTCTTTCCGAAGATCCTGTTGACAATCAATGCGGATAACTTGTTCAAGATCAGCTGTACTTTTAAATGTATAAAAACCAACAGAATTGATTTTTGTACAAACCCATCCTTTGGACAGCATATGATTTAACCATTGCTCTTCCTTATCGATATCAAAAAAGATCAAAAAAGATTTTAAACTTTTTCAAATCCATCAGCTCCCTCATATAAAGATAAAATTCGCTGCAATCTTTGTTGCTCGGCTGCTAATATTTTTAGTCCCTCAGCCGTTGTTTGGTAAACCTTGCGTCTTGTGTCCTGAGTCTCAACGGGCGAAATCCAATGATATTTCAATAAATTTTCAATTGCTCCGTACATAGTGCCAGCAGCAATTCTTACACTACCAGCACTCATTTCCTCGATTTTTTGCATCATTGCATAGCCATGTAACGGTTCCCGTAAGGCGAGTAGAATATAATGCATGGTTTCAGATAAAGGCAGTAATTTATGTTTTTTCACTAGTTCACCTCATATACAGTTCGACTATATAGTTTGATTATATATAGTCGAACTGTATATTGCAACTGAATAAAAAAAGACAATGCACTTTTTGCATTGTCTTGAAAGCTTATACTACGGCGCTTTTCACGCCAGTCCATCTCATAAATAATTTTTCATTAAAAGTTAAAGCAAATTGTACGATTGGTCCGAGTCCAAAAGCCATCAGCATAGTACCTATACCGATAGGACCACCCAGTAAAAAGCCAATCACAGCAACCGTTACTTCCATAGTTGTTCGGGAGCGTGTGACACTCCAGCCTAGTTTATGAACCATAAGTAACATTAGTGTATCTCGCGGGCCAATGCCTAAATTTGCTACCATATACATACCGCAGCCCCAGCCCAATAAGACTAATCCTGTTAGGTAGGAAACGAGCTGCATCCAAAAACCATCAATGTCAGGCAGCCAGTAATTAAAAACATCAATAAAAATACCTGCTAAAAACATATCGATAAAAGTCCCTGGTAATGGGAATTTTTTCGTGATAACCATATCAAAGGCTAAAATTGCAAGTCCCAATAAGATGGACCAAGTGCCAATCGTTAATCCAATTGATTTCGTTAAGCCGATATGCAGTACATCCCATGAGCCTACACCAAAGAGTTGGCCTTTAATGGTTAATGTAATACCAAAAGAAAGTACAATAATGCCTGTTATGAAAAACAAACATCGCGTAAAAAAAGCTTGTTTCATTTTTTAACCCTCATTCATCCGGAAATTCCTGTTGTCTATCAAATTATTATAGCAATGGATTTTCAATATGTCCGAAGATTGTCATTTCACATTTTTCAAAAAAAACGGTTTAGCTTTATTATGAGAGGGCAAAATAGATAATGTAGATGAAAGGATGGGATGAAATGATTTCTGTACGCGATGAAATTTTAGAAGTTTTGAATCGTGAAAAAATAGGAACGATGGCAACAGTAGAAAATGGTAAACCCTACTCACGTTACATGACGTTCCAACATGAAGATTTTGTGTTATATACGGTGACAAATAAACATTCTGAGAAAATGGAAGAGCTTCGCAAAAATCCATATACCCATATATTATATGGCTACGAAAATGGAGGCTTTGGTGATACGTATGTTGAAATAGAGGGTAAACTCACAGAAGTACACGAGGAAGGCATTAAAAATAAAATAGCAGAGTTTTTTACGAGTATTTTTGTAGGCAATCAGGACGAAATGGTATCACTTAAAATTGAACCTATTCGTATGCGCTTAATGAATAAAAAGGGGCAACCTCCAAAAGAGTTAGAATTTACAAACGACCATGAGTAAATGGTCGTTTTTATGAGCATAAAAATAGCAAAAGCAATAAAATTTATGAATCCAACCGTTGAGTGAACGAAAGATAAAATATAAGTGGAAAAGGGAATATGACTTACACACAAATACCATCTGAAAGGAAAAAATAATCCATTCATAAACAATTTTACAAAAAGATACTTGTAAATAATAGTTAAGTGTAGTTAACTTAACTAAAGGAATATTTTAAAATAGGAGTTGAGAGTATTGAGGTTGTTTGAAGGGATTTTAATTGTTGTTCATATTTTTTGGCTTTTTTCTTTTTTGTTTAGATTCGATGCAAAAGTTAAAACAATGATTAATGTTATCGCACTAATTCTTTTGGTTATTCATCTTGGGTTTGAGGGTTACAGATGGCAAATGGGATTAACCTATATATTATTTATTCTTTTAACTGCTTTCACAATAAAGCCATTTAGACAAAGGAACGTAGAAAGAGCCGCGCTTGGAAGCGTAAAAAATAAACGGAAGGTCAAAAAGCTTTTATACATATTATTTATTGTTATTTATACGTTCAGCAGCTTTGGTTTAGTCACTATTATGCCTGTATTTCAACTTCCAAAGCCTACAGGTCCTTTTGAGGTAGGTATGAATTCAAGGCATTTGATAGATGAATCCAGATATGACTCGCACCAAAATGCTAGGGAATTAATGATACAAATATGGTATCCAGCTGAGTTGAAAGATGATTCGAGAGAAATTCATTATGAATCCTTTCCTTACGAAGAATGGGCAGGAACGCTGGAATTTATTTTTTCAGTTCCGCGCTATTTATTTGAGTATTTGAAGTATGGACAAACTAACAGCATAAAAGATGTAGCAGTATCTAATCAAGAAGATAAATATCCCGTTCTTTTATTTTCTCACGGATTTGGCAGTACTAGAATGCAAAGTATTTCCCAAATGGAGGAATTGGCTAGTCATGGATACATTGTTGTCAGCGTTGACCATACGAATGATGCAGCCTATACGAAATTCCCAGATGGACGGGAAATTATGAATCAAACAGACGCATATTCTTATTCATATAATATTGAAGATGAGAAAGATGTTAAAACGAGATCAAAAGATATGAGCTATGTGCTCAATCAATTAACAATAATAAATGGTAAGGACCCTCAAAGCTTGTTTACTGGAAAGATGGACATAAACAAAATCGGAATATTTGGCCATTCATATGGAGGTTCAACAGCTGCCCAAGCATTGTTAGATGATAGCAGGATTTCTGCAGGAATCAACATAGATGGGCCATTGCATGAACCAGTGGCTAGCTCAGGATTTGAACAACCATTTATGTTTATTTTAGATGAAGATTATCTCTACTTATCAGACGAAGAAATTCAATACACGAAAATCACCCCAGAGGAATTTCAAAAGTATCATGATAAAATAACAGAACTTGCAGATTTTCACTATAAAGAGTGGATAAAGGGAGATACTTTTATGCTTACTTTTATAGCAGGAGATCATTATACTTTTACAGATTTCCCTTATCTCTCTCCATTGTTGTCGTGGAATATTGACGTACATCAATTCCATCAAGTAATGAATCGGTATATTTTGGCTTTCTTTGATCATTATGTGAAAGATGAAGAGCCTAGTCCATTGCTTAGAAAAGAGGAAAAAGAAGACAAGTTCTACTATTTTAAAACGAATCTTAAAAATCATTGACAGAATAAAATAATAAACTAATCAGATTAATATATATGGAATAAAGATTATCTTTAGAGTATAAAATGGAGAACACTGTAGGCCTAAATCATTTCAATTTACTAGTTGACGAGGCTATTTAATGAAGCGTCCTTCAAGCATATTCCAGTAGTAGAAGCATAAATAAGGAAAAACGACCTAAAAGTAAGGGAGCTTTTGGGTCGTTTTTTATATTATAAAGCACGAGTTTTTAACTTCTCGTTCAATATTTTTGCTTGGGCTAAAGCCTGTGCATCGTTTGTGATTTCTCCAGGCTTGTTGCCATTTCCGATAATATAGGAGGAAAAGGGCATTTTTAGGAAGTCGAAAATATATTGGAATTGCTGAATCATTGGAAGCCCTTTAATATAAGGCTCGTCGCCACCGACGGCAAGGACGATTGCCTCTGTTGTCTGAAGCTTTTCCTTGAGCTGTGGGAAACGCTCGTCACGAATGGCATGGCTTAAGCGATCTATCATATTTTTCATGATGCCTGACATGCTGTACCAATAAATTGGTGTTGCGAAAATCACAATATCACTTGTAAGAAATGCTTGAATAATTTGATTATAGTCATCATCTACAAACTGAAAGCCGTTGTCGTCATGACGTAAATCGTGAATTGGCTGTATCATTATATTTTTTAAAACTATTTTTTGATGCGGAATATCTGCTAATACATAATCAGCTAGCTGTTCGCTATTACTCGCGGTTCTGGAGCTACCGATAAAAGCAGTAATGTTCATATGAATCCTCCTCTACCTTTCAGGTTATAACTAGTGTAAACTTAATTTTATTATCGATAAAGCTGAATGTTTCGATGAAATATATCGGAAAAAACGATTTATGGGGGATGTTAATAATGGATTTAAAACAGTTACAAACGTTTTTAACGGCTGCAGAAACATTGAGCTTTACACAGACTGCACAGTTGCTTGATTATGCACAGTCCAGTATTACAGCACAAATTAAATCACTTGAAGAAGAGCTCGGGGTTATTCTTTTTGAGAGGCTTGGAAAGCGTGTCATTCTTACGGATGAGGGCAAGCGATTACAACAGTATGCCCAAAAAATGCTGGAGTTAGATAGCGAAATGAAAAAAGCAGTGTCCAATGAACAAGCACAAGTGGTGCTGAAAATTGGCGCACAAGAAAGTCAATGTGTTTACCGTCTACCAAGTATTTTGCAGCAATATCAGAAAGCTTATCCACAAGTAAAAATCATTTTTAAGCCCGTCCATACAACTGAAATTGCCAAAGATCTATTACAGTCTGGAATTCTTGATGTAGCCTTTATTTCGGATGTATATAAGGAAACGCCTATGTTGTATCGCGAGAGACTTATACAGGAACAATTAATCTTTGTAAGTGCACCAACTAGTATAAAAGGCCCTTTCTTATCAGTGCATCAATTATCAACAGAGACAATGCTTCTGACTGAAAATGGGTGCTCTTATCGCAATCAATTAGAAGCGCAGCTACAGCAAGAGGGGGTCATGTCATTACAAATGATTGAATTTGCAAGTATTGAAGCTATTAAACAATGTGTAATGGCAGGCTTAGGTATTACATTTTTACCTAAAATGGTGGTGGAAAGAGAAATAGCGAAAGGACAGCTAATTGAATTACAGTCTTCATTCAATGTAAAGCCTATTTATACGGATATTGCTTGGCATAAAGATAAGCATATCCAGCCGTATCTTAGTGATTTTATAGAGATCGCAAGGGATTGGTATCGAGCACTATAAAAGCAAAGGTGCCTGTATGAATTAGGCACCTCAATCGAAAATGTTGCTTATAATTATGTGGTTAGAGCTTTGTTGCTGGTTGTTTCATTTTACTGCTTTTTTAAAGTTCCAGAAAAATTAGTATCTTCATCATGTGCAGCCCGACAATCCACTTCGGTTATTTTTAAAGCATTAGTAAGTCTCTCAAATTCGATAACACAGCGATTACCAGTAGAGGATTTGTTCATTACTGCTTTATTGCTTGTAGTAATTGTCGCGGTTCCATCAACACTTCCGGCAGCGGTTCCATCATTCGCAGTGATGAAAATGTTAAAGCTGTTGCTTGTTGCATTAGAAATAATGGCTTCACGGCGGTTAAAATCAGTCGCACCTTTTCCCCATTTATAGCTATAGAAATAGGTACCTTCCCAGGCGCTTTTCGTAGGTGTTGTAAGCCGCATTGTTGGATCAAGCTGATTTTGACCGTTTTTAGCACGTACATTTAATGAAGCATTACTAGTATTTTCATGAATAGCTTGTGCATCCTGAGAAATTTCATAAAAATTTCTTTCATCCATTCGATGAAGTATTGTCACAACTTGAGCACGTGTCATTTTATTTGTCACGCCGAAAAACTTTTGTAAATTACGATTTTCATACTGTGGATTTTGACCAGTAGAAATGTAATAATCAAGTAAAAACTGGATGGATTGATCTAATCCACTTTTGCCTTTAGCTAAATGTGTAATTGCTTGAGCAACCACGCCACGCTTGATGGAAGCCGCCCGAATATTATTATCTAAATAGCCGTTTAATGGCACACCATAGCTTGCCAGACGGTTGTAATATTCATCTGACCAGTTGGCAGCAGGGGTTTGTTTTTTTAATTCATCATAGGGTGTTTCCAGTTCATAAAAATTAGACAATAATTTTGCGAATTGTTGCTCAGTAATCGTTTCATTAGGCTTAAAAGTGCCATCTGAATAGCCATTTACAATATCGTATTCCTCAGCCCATAAAATAGCATCATAGGCAAAATGATCCTCAGGCACATCTTTAAAACCTGCAGCCTGTACCTTGTCCCCACTTGCAATAACAAGAAGTGAAAATAGTAAGGTATACACTAATTTTTTCATTAGTCTTATTCATCCCTTCTAGCTAGTTATACTAATAGTTTGCAGGAAATGGATAAAAACTGCAAATATTTCTAGTCTCAAATTCAAAGTACAAACGGCTAACAGTCACAGGGATTTCAATAGGAGAGGGGAAGCTTTTAAATGCTATATAGATTTAATCAATACCTACAAAAATGGATGCCTATTTTAACGCCACTTAGCTTAATCATAGGCGTGCTATTTGAAAATATCGGGCATCAGCTGTTATTTTTAGTGCCATGGATATTTGCCTTTATGACATTTGCGGGTAGCTTAAGTATGAATATAGAAGGGATGAAAAGCTTAAAAAAATATCCAACAGTCATTGTTATAGCCATTGTATTTCTACACATACTCATGCCAATTTGGGCTTACATTGTATCTACAAACATCTTTCATGAGCATTTCCTAACAATTGGCTTTGTCTTAGCGGTTGCGATTCCAACAGGGGTTACAAGCTTTATTTGGGTGAGCATGTGTAGAGGGCATCTTGCATTATGTCTTGCTATTATTTTAATTGATACAGTTCTATCACCAATCATCATTCCTGCATTATTACATCTCGTTGTGGGGCAATCAATTGAAATAGATACAGCTGGATTGATGTTAGATTTGCTTTGGATGATTGTTGTACCATCCCTTGCTGGTGTTGTGTGTAATGAGTTAACGAAAGGGAAAATTGCTGTGACACTAGGGAAAAAATTAGCTCCTTTTTCGAAACTGTGCTTATTCAGCATTGTTATGATTAATAGTAGTGTGATTGCACCTTATATGAAAACAATTAGTTGGGAGCTTTTTAGTATCATTTTGGTCGTTTTTCTACTGGCTGTTTCAGGGTATGTCCTATGTTTGCTGCTGGGGCATTATCTTTGGAAAGATAGTAGTATAATCACGATGTTTGTTTTCACAGGAGGGATGCGCAATATTGCTGTTGGGGTTGTTATTGCTACCACCTATTTTCCAGCTAAAACGGTTATGCCTGTTGTATTTGGTATGCTCTTCCAACAAGTGTTAGCTTCATTCTTTAGTCGTATTATGGAAAGATATCAATTAAAATACGGGGGAGCTTAAGGCAAAAAATATTCGCTATCCCAAGAAGGGTAGCGAATATTGATGCTGTGGCTTATTGAGCAGTATAACCACCATCGACTGTTAACGTATTACCTGTCATAAATGTAGAGTCATCACAAGCCATAAACAGGACAGCTTTCGCCATTTCCTCTGGTTGACCTAATCGTTGCATAGGTGTTATTTGACGTAATGGCTCCTTACTTTCCTCAGGAATAATCGGTGTATCGATGAAACCTGGGCATAGCGCATTAATACGGATACCACGAGTCGCAAATTCAAGTGCTAATGAGCGTGTCAAGTTTATGACTCCACCTTTTGCCGCATTATAGGCAGCTGAGCCGGGTGAGCCAACCCAGCCATACATGGAAGCTGTATTAACGATTGTTCCACCATGTGCTTTTAACATTTCTTTAATAGCTGCCTGAGCCATTAGAAATACACCGTCTAAATCTACGTTTACAGTATTGCGCCATTCACTGTAGGCTAGTTCCTCTGTTGGAGTGACACGACCAATTCCTGCATTATTGAATAGGACATTCACTTGTCCAAAAGTATCAATTGTTGTTTGATAAATTTTCGCAACTTCTTCCTCATTCGTCACATTTGCCTTTACGAAAATAGCATCTGCACCTGTAGCCTGTAATTGTGCTACAAATTCGTTTCCTTTTTCCTCATTTAGATCTACGAGTACGACTTTTGCTCCTTCTGCTACAAACAATTTAGCAGTTGCTGCACCAATACCAGATGCTCCGCCAGTAATGATGGCTACTTTATCTTGTAATTTTCCCATAGTAAACACCCCTAATAAATAATTTCTTACACACTTTGCAAATCGCTGTGTACTTTTATTGTAAAACGCTACAATAAGGAAACAATCATTAAAGTAACTACAACTGTCTAGCTAGTAGACAAAATAGAGAGAAGTGTCTAAAAAAAGGAGACGATATTTTGACAAAATGGACACAAAGACAGGAACGAACACGACGTCATTTTTATGAGGCTTTGATTGAATTAATTCAAAAACATGGCTTTCAATCTATAACTGTAAAAGATATTGTTGAGCGTGCTGGCTATAATCGTAGTACGTTTTATATACATTTTCAGGATAAATTTGAGCTGGCTGACAATTTATTAGAAATGATGCTTGATGGACTTGAGGTAGCAGTTGGCAAACCCTATCTATTTGGAGAAAAAGTTTATACAACTAAGCTTAAGGCACCTTCTTTTAATATTATTCATTATATCTATCAAAATCGTAAATTTTTTGAATTATTAACCCTAGATGATACAGTTCCAAGTTTGCATACAAGAATGCCTCTAACTATTACAAAAATTTATATGGAACAATTTAAATTTGAAACAATTAATAATCAACCAGTTAATATGGATATGTTTAAGCACTATACGTCCTATGGATTTTATGGATTGATGCTGCAATGGATTACAAGTGGCTTTGAAAAATCAGAAGAGGCACTTATTCGAGATATTATCGAGCTAACCAAAACGCATATTTATGCATATGAGTTTATCGGCAAACCCAAAATAGAGTGAGTATGCTTAGAATAAAGGTTGTTGTATAAAAAAGAGTAGTTTCATTTCAATATCCAAAATCATCAAATACAAATCGTAAATTATTTCCTAAAATAGGGCTTTTATTTTGTCAAATACATAACAAAATCTTTGTTTTTAGAGAGGTTTGCTGAACTGATGAGAAAATGTGCAGGATTGACTAGTTTTTATACAAGATAGAATGCTACTTGTACGGAATAGAATAACTGTCATACTTAAAAGATATAAAATGATGGCTTGAGGAAATGCGTACCATAAGCTGCTTCCTGTACTAAAGAACTATGGCCAAGTGGCAAGATACCTGAGCAAACATTGGCTTCATTTTTGCCACAGAGAAATACTTTGCATGGAATAACTTATTTTCATTGGATAACATAATTTTTCAACAACAAAAACACCACTATTCTTGTGAAAAAATAGTGGTGTTTTTTGTGCTGGGCATTTATCTAATTTTATTTATTTACCATAAGAAAAAATTTTTTTAAAAGAAATTTTCATAAAAGAGTTGAATTTTTTTTATATTAAGCATATATTTTTCCTAAGGGAAACAAAATATCGTTCGAGAAAGAAGAGTGACTGAATGAAAGAGTTAGATGATTTAAAGCTGACGATCCTTCCGTTGAGCATTTTACTAATTCTTACACTTTTATGGGAACTAACAGAATCTGTTGGAGCGGGAATAATGATAATTGTTTTCTGGATAGGCTGGCGCCGGCTTATAAGAAAATTATTATAAAAAAGGCATCGATGATACTACTATATGACAGCAGCTGCTTGAGCGGACATGACATGACGATTTAATTCTAAAAATAAAGTAGTGTAAGCATGTTAATGTCCGCGTCAAATAATCTATAGCAAGGATCATCATGTCTGAATATAAAGAAAGAAGAGGTATTTATACATGAAACGTTTTTTGGGTGTAGTTGCTTTTTCACTCTCACTTTTACTTTTCGGTTGTTCTGCTGATACAACTAAAGAGGAAAGGGAAGGGGTTGTTGTCGCAACAACTGGGCAAATTGCGGATGCCATTAAAGCAATCAGTGGGGATCACTTACAGGTTTCAGCATTAATGGGACCGGGTGTTGATCCACATTTATACAAAGCAACGCAAAGTGATTTATCGAAACTGGATAAGGCAGAAGTTATTTTTTATAATGGCCTACATTTAGAGGGACAAATGCTGGATATTTTTGAGCAGATGTCAAAAAGCAAATCCGTACTTGCCGTTGGAGAAACATTAAATAAGCAGGATTTATTAGCAAGTGATGATGATGCCATGTTACATGATCCGCATATTTGGTTTGATATCGAGCTTTGGAAGGGAGTCGTTCAGGCGATCGGTACTAAGCTTCAGGAGGAGTATCCAGAATTTAAAGATGATTTTGTAGCAAACGAGAAAGAATATTTAAAACAGCTCGATGAATTACAAACATATGCAAAGGATAGAGTAAATGAAATTCCAGAAAAGCAACGTATTTTAGTAACAGCTCATGACGCTTTTAATTATTTTGGGAGAAGTCAGGGATTCGATGTGCGCGGTTTACAGGGGCTAAGTACTGATTCTGAATATGGTGTAAAAGATGTGCAGCAAATGGTTGATTTTTTAGTAGCCAACAAAATTAAAGCCATTTTTATCGAATCTAGTGTCTCCGATAAAGCGATGAAAGCAGTTATTGAAGGGGCAAAGGAAAAAGGACATGATATTGTTATTGGTGGAGAATTGTTCTCGGATGCAATGGGAGCAGAAGGAACAAAGGAAGGTACATATATCGGTATGTATCAACATAACATCGACACAATTGTCGATGCATTAAAGTAGGTGAAGAATATGTATGCATTAACAGTAGAAAATCTTTCAGTAGCTTATGATAAAAAAACAGTTTTAGAAAATGCTTGTGTTTCAGTTCCAACTGGTCATCTATCTGCAATTATTGGTCCGAATGGAGCGGGAAAGTCAACTTTTTTAAAGGCAATTTTAAATCAACTACCCAATAAGGTAGGGAAAGTTGAGATACTTGGCAAGATTTTTGAGCCGAAAAGCTTAGTGGTTGGCTATGTTCCTCAGCGCAATGCTGTAGATTGGGATTTCCCTACAAATGCACTGGATATTGTATTGATGGGACGTTATGGTCATACGGGATTATTTAGAAGACCGTCTAGAAAGGATAAAATTTTGGCACAGCAAGCTCTTGCAAGTGTAGGGATGGAGGACTTCGCTGATCGTTCCATTGGTCAACTTTCTGGTGGACAGCAGCAACGGGTATTTTTAGCACGAGCACTTGCCCAAAACGCAGATATCTATTTTTTAGATGAGCCATTTGCTGGAGTGGATGCTGCTACGGAAAAAACGATTATTGATATTTTAAAAGATTTAAAGGCACAGGGTAAAAGTATTTTTGTCGTCCATCATGACTTACAAACAGTAAAAGACTATTTTGATTATACGATTCTATTAAATAAAACAATTTTAGCATCAGGTGCAACAGAAGATGTTTTTACACCAGAGCAATTACAAAAAACATATGGTGGTAAACTTTTCATGATGCAGAATGTGTAAGGAGGGGACAATATGTTAAGTGGTAACTTATTGTGGGTACTTAGTGGAACTATGCTACTTGGAATAGCAGCTGGCATAACAGGCACTTTTTCCTTCTTACAAAAACAAAGCTTAGTTGGTGATGCTGCAGCTCATGCAGCTTTACCAGGTATTGCACTCGCTTTTTTGCTAACGGGACAAAAGGAATTACCAATATTAATGCTTGGTGCAGGGATCACATCTGCATTGTCCGTGTATTGTATACAATGGATTGTTTCTTTTTCAAAATTGAAGGCAGATGCAGCAATTGGCTTAATATTAACTGTATTTTTTGGGATTGGTGTTGTTTTTTTAACGGTAGTTAATCGAAGCCCTTTAGGGAATCAAAGTGGACTGAACAATTTTATTTTTGGTAAGGCAGCTACGATGACAAAGGCAGATTTAATGTGGCTGTTTATCAGTGCAACAATTATTATTGTAGTCAGTCTTCTGCTTTATAAAGAATGGAAGCTACTTATCTTTGACCCAGTATATGCCAAAGGAATTGGTTTACCCATTGAAGCACTAAAGGCAACACTTACCGTTTTAATTGTTATGACTATCGTAACAGGTATACAGGCAGTGGGTGTTATTCTTATGTCAGCATTATTAATTATTCCAGCTGCAAGTGCAAAATTATGGACGAAAAAATTGAGTTCCATGCTTGTACTAAGTGCCATTATTGGTGGAATATCTGGCATTACGGGAACCTTTATTAGTGCTATGCGTACTGGCTTATCTACAGGTCCAATTATTGTATTAGTAGCGGCTGCTATTTTCTTTATCTCTTATTTTATCAGTCCATCTGGACAAATTAGTAAATATCGTAGGAAAATGCAGTTTCGAAAGCAAGGTGAGCTAGGATGATAGAATTTTGGGTTGTTTTAACTGGCATTTTAGTCGGTATTACCTGTGGGATTGCAGGGGTTTTTCTTATTTTGCGTAGAATGTCAATGATTGCAGATGCGATTAGCCATACGGTATTGTTTGGTATTGTAATGGCGTATATTATTACCCAAACATTAAATGGTTTTTGGATGCTCATCGGGGCAGCAACTGCGGGGATTTTAACAGCCTATCTAGTGCAATTGCTACATTCTTCAGGTATACAGGAGGACGCAGCCATTGGTGTGGTCTTTACATCCTTATTTGCGGCTGGTGTGCTCCTCATTACTTTATTTGCGGGTAATGTCCATTTAGATGTGGAGCACGTATTGATGGGAGAAATTGCGTTTGTTCCTTGGGATAGATGGACTTTTCTTTCCATCACATTGCCAAAGGCTGTATGGATGCTATTGCTTGTGCTCCTCATTAACATAGGGTTCCTTCTATTATTCTTTAAGGAAATGAAGCTAACTACCTTTGACCCTGTTTATGCTGCCTCCATTGGTGTTCCTGTACTCTTTCTGCATTATGGGTTTATGACATCAATCTCCTTTACAACGGTAGCAGCTTTTGATAGTGTTGGTGCTATTTTAGTTGTTGCTATGCTAATAGGTCCAGCAGCCACTTCTTATCTAATAAGTAAATCCATCAAGCAAATGTTTTTATATAGCATGGCTTTTGGAGCCGCCGCCGCAGTAATAGGTTATTATTTGGCAAAGTTTTGGGATACGTCCATTGCAGGGATGATGGCGACTATAGTAGGTGTTCTATTTGTGATGACATTAATCAGTCAAAAAATTATCGATCAACGTAGAAAAGCGCTTGTAAGTAAATTAGAAGTATAAAAGAATCATTTAAAAGGAATCGAGCAATATTTCTCGATTCCTTTTACTATTTTTAGAAAAGTTCATTTTTCCTATATTCTCTAAATAAAATCAGCCTACATCCAGTTGGAAACTGCATGAGGCGTGATCCATTTCATAATATCACTACTTATCAATTTTAGTTAGTCTCGATTTTTAGAAATAAAATACTTAAAAATTTATATATTTCTATATACGAACTATTTTCATTTTGTTACGATGAGTGATATTAATTGAAATGGAACAACAGGGGAGATACAGCATGTGGCACAATCGGAATGTTTGGATTATTTTATTAGGTGAATTTGTTGTAGGTCTTGGCTTGTGGGCTGGGATTATAGGAAATCTTGCTTTTATGCAAGAGGTTGTACCTTCTGATTTTCACAAATCTTTAATTATTTCTTGTGGTATATTAGCAGGTTTAGTAGTTGGTCCGTTAGCTGGACGCATTATTGATCAATCGAGGAAGAAAACCGTTGTACAGCAGGCAAGTGTCGCACGAATCATTAGTGTCCTTTTTATGTTTATGGCACTCTATACAAATTCGGTAATTTGGATGATTCTTTTTTTAATTACTTTGCAAATTGCGGCTGCCTTTTATATGCCTGCCCTTCAATCAATTATTCCGATGATCGTTAAGGATAATGATTTAATGGCCTTAAATGCATGGCAAATGAATGCGCGGACAATTTCAAGGATTATTGGTACTGCCGCCGCAGGATTTATGCTAAGCTTCTTTGAGCTGAAATGGTTGTACATTATTTCATTTATCGTTTATATGATTATGTTTTTTATTACAAGTTTCCTACAGTTGGATGAAACGGAGAATTCATCTTTAACAAATAAGGAGAAGGGTAACTTCAAAGAGGTGCTACCAATGGTAAAGGAGCATCCTATTGTCTTGATGACTCTTGTCCTAATGCTTATTCCAACATTATTTTTAGGCTCCTTTAATTTAGTCATTATGAAGATTTCCGAAATTCATCAGTCAACGACTATCTCAGGATTATTATATACGGTTGAAGGCATCGGTTTCATGCTGGGAGCAGCTGGCTTGAAAATGATAGCAGAGCGAGTGAAAATAGGGACCTTGCTTTTCACCTTAGCATTTATTATTGGTTCAATGGAGCTAATGCTCTTATTATCAGATATAAAATTCTTTGCACTCCTAACATTTGGCGTTTTTGGATTTTCAGTAGGATGCTTTTTCCCAACTACTATGGTCATTTTTCAAAAGCAAGTACCTAAAGATTTCCACGGTCGATTTTTCTCCTTCCGCAATATGATTGATTCTGTCATCTTTCAAGTTGTTTTATTATCAACAGGGATGATGCTTGATTTAATTGGACTAAGTGGAATGGGGCTTGTTTTTGGGATTATTAGCTTAAGCCTAACGATTTCTTTTTTACTTTATTCAAAGAAAAAGAATGTTGTGATGCAAGTACAATAATGAAAAATAGGAAGAGTCCATTTTGAGTTTGTGTCAAAATGGACTCTATTTTATAGGCAAAGTGAGCCTACTTAATGCTTATTCAAAGACAATCATTTCACCGACTTCTATAAATCCGAAGCGTTTATAAATATTTTTTCCATCCTCTGATGCCTGTAAGACTACTGGCTTTTGTTTATCGATTGTTTGACTGAGTAGGAACTGAAACATCTCACTGCCATAGCCCTTTCCCCTAAACATATCTTTTGTCATTACATCATAAATACCGTAGCAATCATTACTGTCGATTAATAATCCTGTAGCTACAGGCATTTCCTTTATACAACCAATAAACATTCGAGCTTTGGTTGCTAATTTTTCCTGAGAGAATTTCTGAAAATAAATTTCTAGCGCATCTCTTTCGGGTGTTCCTTCAAATAAACTTAGAAAAACCTCTTGATACTGTAGTAGCCCTTGCTTGTTGCTTACTTGTGTAATATTAAGATGATTGGAAATTCGTTGACTGGTATGAAGTGTATGGTCAAGCTTCATCATAATATTTCGTTCAGCTTCCTTTAAGTTATATTCCTTTATTAGTTGTAGCCAATCATCGCTTAGAATATTGGCATCCACCCATGTACTGAAAGGATGTTCTTTTACAATAAAATGATTAATTCCTTGTTTTATATGATTTTCGTTATGAATCGTAGGGGATTTTACCAATAACATATTAAATGTATCAGTAGGAATCTCTGTGTTGGCTATTACAAAGTCAGCTTCCTTTATCAATTCTCCAGAAACTGCATGAGTAAATAATTTTAGTTTTTCCTCTAAATTACTTATCACTAATTGTTGATTTGATTTCATATTTTTTCAACCTTCCACTATTAGTAGTGCGCACTATATTTCATTATAAAGTCAATGAAAGATAAAAAATACAGAGTTCACTGTTTTTATATCCTCCCATAATTTTCTGAAAATATGTTTAATAATTGTTCCTTTCATTTATTAATTTAAGTCAACTGAACCCCTTCCTTGTTTGACAAAAGGTTGTGTTAAGCTTAAAATTCAACTATTCAATAAATTAATTGAATAGTTGAAGGGTGGTTTGTTTGTATGGTGGACGAACGAAATTTAAAGGACTTATTATATCAAGAATTTGCAAGGATAGGGAAATGCTTATCAAGTCCAAAACGATTAGAAATTCTTGATATTTTATCTCAAGGCCCTAAATCTGTGGAGGCATTAGCTAAAAATACGGATATGTCAGTAGCCAATGTATCACAGCATTTGAAAGTACTATTTAATGCAAGATTAGTCATATTTAAAAAAGAAGGAAATTTTGTTTTTTATGAACTAGCCAATGAAATCATAGCCGATTTTTTAACCACATTCCATGCATTATCGGAAAAACAACTTAGCCAGGTTCAACAAATAAGGGAAGAGTTTTTAAATAATCAACTTGGATTAGATGGAATCACCCTAACAGATCTTGCTAGCCGTATGGATAAAGGGGAGGTATTGTTACTTGATGTAAGACCTAAGGAGGAATATGAAAAAGCCCATATTCCAGGAGCGGTTTCGATCCCTATTGCGGAATTAGAAGCGCACCTAGCATCGTTACCAACCAATTGTGATGTTGTTGCTTATTGTAGAGGACCTTACTGTTTAATGTCTGCCGAAGCGGTAAAAATTCTGAAGGCAAGTGGAATTAATGCTTTTCGATTAGAAGAGGGCTTTAGAAAATGGCAGCAATTAGCAAAATAATCATATGAAATTAGGTATTATTATAGAGACAAAAGAACAAGAGAAGGTGTACGAATGCTGCATGAATAAAAAAGGAAAAATATCTTTATACGAGAAGCTGTAGAATGAAAAAAATTGACCATCCAAGTTTTAATGTGAAAGTGCTAATGAATAAATTTATAGAATTGGCTTGTGGAACACGCTTAAAGTCGAGATAACTAGTAAAAACCTCTTCTTATCGAATGGGCTGACAAAATGGTCACATTTTAACAACTAATAAAAATAGAAAGTAGGTGTTGAGAAGTGTTTAGTAAATCACAAAATTCCGTTGAACATTATATAGAATCACCCGAAAAGCTACAAAGTCTGTATAGGCGTGTGTTAATGGTTGTTAGTCTATCTCAAATATTCGGTGGAGCAGGACTTGCTGCAGGTATTACGGTAGGGGCTCTTTTAGCTCAACAAATGCTAGGAACGGATGCTTATGCTGGAGTACCTTCCGCTTTATTTACGTTAGGGTCGGCAGGTGCCGCTTTAATTGTGGGAAGACTATCACAGCGTTATGGGCGTCGTACGGGTTTATCAACAGGGTTTATTGTAGGAGGTCTAGGTGCTATAGGAGTAGTGATTGCTGCTATGTTGAATAGTGTCATTTTATTATTTGCTTCACTTCTAATCTATGGAGCAGGCACTGCAACCAATTTACAAGCCCGCTATGCTGGAACCGATTTAGCAAATAATAAACAACGAGCAAAAGCCATTAGCACAACCATGGTGATGACTACATTTGGGGCGGTTGCAGGTCCGAATTTAGTAGAAGTCATGGGAAAGTTTGCATTATCCATTGGTATTCCTGCACTAGCTGGTCCATTTCTCTTATCAGCAACAGCATTTATTTTAGCAGGTCTAGTCCTATTTATTATGTTGCGACCTGATCCATTAGAAATTGCGCAAAGGATAGAAGCACATAAACAAAAGTCTGCATCTGAAAATAACACGCAATCCATCCAACCAACAACCAATAAAAGAGGTCTAACAGTCGGTGCAACAGTTATGGTACTTACTCAGATTGTAATGGTTGCTATCATGACGATGACACCAGTACATATGAAGCATCATGGACATGGTCTGACGGAAGTAGGCATTGTTATAGGATTTCATGTAGGCTCCATGTATCTTCCTTCTCTTGTGACAGGAATACTTGTTGATAAAATCGGACGCACAGCTATGAGTATTGCTTCCGGGATTACATTGTTATTCGCAGGTTTATTAGCAGCATTTGCACCGAGTGATTCGATGGTGCTATTAATCATTGCACTTTCTTTACTAGGATTGGGCTGGAACTTTGGCTTAATTAGTGGTACTGCTCAAATAGTAGATTCGACAGAGCCCTCTACTCGTGCAAAAACGCAGGGAAAAATGGATGTTTTAGTGGCACTCGCAGGAGCTTCAGGTGGTGCTCTTTCAGGCATGGTAGTGGCAAATGCAAGTTATGCGATACTTTCTTTAGCAGGGGGGCTTTTATCCCTATTACTTATCCCAGTTGTGATTTGGTCTAGAAGAGTTTGAGAAAGATAGTAATTCACTAAAAGACATTAAAGTTGTACTTTTAATTATGGTTACTAATTTCATTTAGCATAGTAATTGATGAATAAAATCTATAATTCTAGTAGTTTAAAAGAGGAGTCCAATATTCAGTTTAATGGACTTCCTCTATTAAAATTTATTCAATTATTTGCACCGTTCCTGGATATGGTGACAAGATTTTTATGTTCAATATGTCTCTTTGGGAGTGAACTGGCCGATTCCCTTTAATTCAAAGTCGAAAAATTCCAGTATTAGTTCATTTTCAGTTTCAATACAATATAATTTATCAATATCAGCTTTTCCGCGTTGTACAATATTTGCCAGTATAGGAGAGAAAAGCGGTAAATCGGTCAAGCTTAAATGTTTTGCCCCTTGGAAATGAACCGTATATGCTTCTTTGAAGTGTTCATTATTGGGTTTGTTTGCTATATAAATGGGACTACTTTCGAGCTGTCTCCAAACATCATCAGAATAAATGTTAAGGAGTGGGGTCGTAAAGTCTTTGCTACTTGCTATAAAATCATCCAGTTCTTTCTTATAAATAAGTTCACTAAAGAAAGGGGCATCGATATTTACTACTGCACTTATATCATCACGCTCTCTGTCTAGCCAAACACTTGCTGCACCGCCCATTGAGTGACCAAATACACCAATTTTCTCTGTATTGATATGTGAATAAATAGGACTACTGTCTCTATTGGCTTTTTTTAGAATTGTGTCAATGACAAAATTCATATCGTCCGTTCGTAATTTCATCCATTTTTGAATGATTTTGTAGAGTTCTTCCTTTGTGTAAATACCTTCTTTATTAGAATTGGTGATTTCATCATAATAATCTTTATTGATCATGGTCACACTTCCATCCTCTGAACGAGTATAGAAGGAGTGATAGGGATGATCGATGGAAACGACTACATAACCATGGCTTGCCAGCTCAGTAAATGTAGAGGCGTTACTTTCCTTGATACCATATGCTCCATGTGAGAATACCAAAAGAGGATATGTTCCATCTGCCTTTTTTGGATACCAAAATTCCACATTCACGAATCTGTTTTGTTTCGTGTCTGCAAATTCCTCGATGCGCTCTTCATCGTAAAATGTTTCAGTAGCGGTTGCGACTTCATATTCTCCTGTCACTTTTGGAGATGGATACTGTGGAAAAATAATGACAGGTGAAAATACAAATACAAATGTCAATATCATCATAATGGACTTCCACACAATGCTAGAAGTTTTGTATGGTTTGTTATTTGTTTTCTTAAGGATAAGAGTTACTGTCCCATTTAGAGCTAATAAGAAAAGTAGTATAGCAAGCATTACCCAGCTAAAATTCCAGACAAGCACTGATGAAACAGTAAGTAACACAAATACTATAAATACAGCAATCCTAATCCAATTCTTTATTTTGTTATGGTTTTGCTTAGTCGCTATGCAGTAGATTGCAAAAGCAATCTCGAAAATCACAGCCATTAGTAATAGTAAAATTCCCATTGTTGTTCCTCCACCTCATAATTTTATGAAATCATCATAATAAACAGATGGAAGGATGTATATGGAAAAACAGTAAGTTGTATTCACAAGCCAATAAGATGCAAAAAAACGGTAAGCTCTAATGCTTACCGTTAAATAATTTGTTATCAGATAACTACTGCTTATTGAATTTCTTGACTATTCACCAAAGTCTTTCTTCATTAATTTTAGTTTTTCATTGATTTTTTTTGCATCTTTTTTATCATTTTGCCATGAAAGTAGACGAACAATGATATAGATTACCGCGATTTGCAGTGCTAGAAAGATTACACCTGATGCATCATTAACAATATTAATAGCGCTGCCTAGGACAATCAATAAAATCTCCAAAGTGAAGAAATGAATAATTATTCTTATACGCATTTTGTTCTCACTGAGATCATGAGGAGAATAAAAAATAAATCCTGTTAATGCACTTAAAAATGAAGATGCCATAATGATATAAATCGATTTCAAATCAAAGGCCATGTCAGGATAAAACACTTGTCGCAACAAAGTAATCATCAAGATTATGGATGCGAAGATGATAAAGAAATCCTTAATTATCTTTTGTACAAATTTTAAAAAATTCATATGTATCCCTCTTTACAAACCAAGCATATTTTTAAGGACAGGCACATACTGTCTTGATATAACAGCACGTTCTCCGTTATCTAGCACCGCTTCGAATCGACCACTTATCGTTGGATAAACAGATGAAATTTTCGTGATGTTCAAAATGGTTGATTTCGATGCGCGAAAGCAGTTTTTTCCTTTGCATAATTCCTCTAGCTCGTATAGTTTTTGTTTTACCTCAAAAACGTTGTCTCTGCAGTAAATAAAAACTTTACCCTCAACTGCCTCGAAATAATAGATATCATTAAGCTTAATGCGGTGAATATGATCATTTTGATATCCGAGTAAAATAAGGTTTTCCTTTTTCAGCTTATTTATGATGTCATCTATCTCCTCATCAGCCTTATGACACCTAATAACAATCTCTTCCTCTAAATCTTGGCTAATTTCTACTATTGAAATTTTCATATTATCACCCACGAAAATTCAAGTTATTTCATTCGTTTAGAATGCTATTAACTTGAATACTCCTCCAGACAATCCTTTTTTTCATTTTAACAGATTAAAGTTTGGGATAGTAGTTAGAATCTGGCAAACAAAGTGGGGAGAGAAAAGGCGAGTTCCTATTCGTTATTTCTTTTATCCTTTTTATTAATAGGAATATTTTTAGAACTACTACAAACCAAGGGAAATCAATTTCAAAATTGGATTTTCTACATGAAACATTACAGTTCTTTATTCATTTTTATAAAGTATTAATACAAAGTTTTGAAATGCTGTTCTCCTGACATTCAGCTGACACAATTCACTGATAAAGTGAAGGCTAAGCTTAGTTCAACTCTAAGCTTAGAGGTAAAAGCCTCGTCTACACTAATTCAAGGAGTGAATAACAATGAAAAGACAAAGTAAGATTGTAACTTATGCTATGACAGGAGCTTTATCACTAGGGATAATTGGAGGTACAATTATTCCAACTTATGCTGCTACAGTTCAAAAAGAGACAGTAAATGTAGAAGAATACAAAAAGTTGGATGCTGAAACACAACAAAAAGTTAATGAAATTTTAAATAATCTGAGGAAAGGCCTAGCTGAATTAGGGATATCATTTCCTACAGGAAAAGGCGATAAATTCACAAATTTAGATGATGAAACGCGCACGAAGGTACAAGCCATTATGAACCAATTGAAGGACGGTTTCTTAACGCAAGAGGATGCTGATACACAACTTAAAGAACTGGGAGTGTCTCTTCCTGATCATAATTACATGAGAAAAGGCGATAAATTCTCAAATTTAGATGATGAAACGAAGACAAAGGTACAAGCCATTATGAACCAATTGAAGGACGGTTCCTTAACGCAAGAGGAGGCCGATACACAACTTAAAGAACTGGGAGTGTCTCTTCCTGATCATAATTTCATGAGAAAAGGGGATAAATTAGCAAACTTAGATGAAGAAACGCGCACGAAGGTACAAGCCATTATGAAACAAGTGGAAGATGGTTCCTTAACGCAAGAGGAGACCGATACACAACTTAAAGAATTGGGAGAATCTCTTCCTGATCATAAATTCATGAGAAAAGGCGATAAATTCTCAAATTTAGATGAAGAAACGAAAAAAGAAGTTACAAAATTAATTGAAAAAGCAAAAGTTCAAATGGAAGAACTAGGAGTGGATTTGCCTACAAAGTTCAATCAATTAATTGATTAAGCAAAGAAGACTATCTAACAATATTTTTCTATAAAATAAGATAATGGTAAGATGCTACTTTCGCCTGGAATTTATCAAAAGAGTAACAATTTTTAGATGAAGATGATGCTGAATTGAATTCTTATAAAAAATTTGTTAATATAAATATACAATTATGAGAGGACTGATGGATGAACAATGATGAACTAATCTATATTTTATGTTGAAATCAATAACTTCAAACTACAAAATATAGGATTAGTCTGTCCATTTTTATCAATCAATCAGTTTAAACTTTATTTGTCATGATTTCTATGGCAAAAAAGTCCTTATTCAATACCAGTGAAAGACTAATCCTTCCAATGACAAATTGGGAGGATTTTTTATTCTCTCATAAATAATTGAATCAATAAAGGGGAGAGAGAAATGGGCGATTCAGATACTATTGTTACGCATGTATTACTCCGTACAAGTCGTTAATATCCATCAAACTTATACGGAGAAATTTTAGAATGGATGGATATACCGACTTTGTATAAAAAGTAAAAAGTGTTGATATACAAAGGAGGAATTATCATGTCAATGATACAAGTTCAAAATTTAACTTTTTCTTATCCAAGCAGCTTTGACAATATTTTTGAAAATGTAAGCTTTCAAATAGATACGGATTGGAAACTTGGATTTATCGGTAGAAATGGACGAGGAAAAACAACATTCTTTAATTTATTATTAGGGAATTATGAGTATAGTGGAAAAATCAATTCTTCGGTAGAATTTAATTATTTCCCTTATCCAGTTTCGGATAAAAACAAGTATACTCATGAAATTATGGAAGAAATTTGTCCCCAGGCAGAAGATTGGGAAATTCTTCGTGAAATATCCTATTTAGACGTTGATGCCGAGGCTATGTATCGACCTTTTAGAACATTGTCAAATGGAGAACAAACGAAGGTGTTGCTAGCTGCACTCTTTTTGACGGAGGGTCAATTTCTATTAATTGATGAGCCAACCAACCATCTAGACACGGAAGCACGAAAGATGGTCTCTGAATATTTAAGGAAGAAAAAAGGGTTTATTTTAATTTCACATGACCGAAACTTTTTAGATGGCTGTGTTGACCATATCTTATCTATAAATAGGGCAAATATTGAAGTTCAAAGTGGTAACTATTCTTCTTGGAAGTTGAATTTTGATCGACAGCAAGAACATGAAGAGGCGACTAATGAGCGTCTACAAAAAGACATAGGGAGATTAAAACAGTCTTCAAAGCGTACATCAGGTTGGTCTAATCAAGTGGAAGCTTCCAAAAATGGAACAACGAATTCTGGCTCTAAGTTAGACAAAGGTTTTGTAGGACATAAAGCAGCGAAGATGATGAAGAGGGCAAAAAATCTTGAATCCAGGCAACAAAAAGCTATTGAGGAAAAGTCAAAATTACTAAAAAATGTGGAAAAAACCGAGTCATTAAAATTAGAATCATTGGCGTTTCATTCAAATGAATTGATTGTTTTGGCCGATGTGTCTGTTCAATATGATAATCAAATAGTGAATAAGCCAATTAGCTTTAAACTTGAGCAAGGTGACCGAATTGTACTTGATGGAAAGAATGGAAGCGGAAAAAGTAGTATTCTCAAACTCATTCAAGGTGAGCCGATACAGCATACAGGCTCCATGTATACAGGTTCAGGTCTCATTATATCCTATGTCCAACAAGATACTTCTCATTTGAAGGGACTGTTATCGGACTTTATCGAAGAGCATGGGATTGATGAAACGTTATTTAAATCTATCCTCCGTAAGATGGACTTTGACCGAATTCAATTTGAAAAAGATATTTCTTATTATTCGGGTGGACAAAAGAAAAAGCTCCTTATCGCCAAAAGTTTATGTGAAAAAGCGCATATCTATATTTGGGATGAACCGTTAAATTTTATTGATATTTATTCTCGCATGCAGATTGAAGAGCTTATTCAAAGATTTAATCCCACAATGGTTTTTGTTGAACATGATCAGGCATTTCAACAAACTGTTGCAACAAAAACTATAACTATGTAGTTAATACACTATATGATTGTTTAGTTGTGGAACGTAGCTAAAATGAACAAACGATTTTATTTCTGTTAAAGAAGAATCCATTTTGATTAATCTTTTTCAAAATGGATTCTTTCATTTATCAGTAAAAATACAGGATGTTTTGGGTAACTAGAAAGCTATATTGTCTCAGATATTACTGTAAGAACCGCACTTAGCGGGCATTACTAATTAGAGTATTTTAAACTGTTTCACTCTATTATTTAAGTCATCTGATAGCTGACGTAATGCAGTAATTTTCTCGACAACTACTTGAATAGCATATGTTTGTTCATTTGTAGAAGCAGTTATCTCTTCTGTACCTGCCACATTTTCTTCTAGCATGTGATTTACATTTCCTACATGTTCAAGGACTTTCTCACCTAATCCTTTCGAATGTTTCATGCCTCGTGCTACTTCTTGAAGTTCATTCATGATACTACGAACTTCCGTTTCAATACTTTCAAATGCTGATGTCGTTTCATACATGGAGGTTTTTTGTTTATCTGCAATTTCAACACCTAGTCGTACTGAATCAGACATATTTTGCACGCCTGCTTGGATAGCACCAACAATTCCGAAAATTTTCTCTGTAGATTTACTTGTAGCTTCGGATAAATTACGTACTTCTTCTGCTACGACTGCAAAACCTTTGCCATGTTCTCCTGCGCGAGCTGCTTCAATAGAGGCGTTGAGCGCCAGTAAATTTGTTTGCGCTGAAATATCTGCAACAACCCCCGCCATTTCTTCGATACGAGCCGTATGCTCCATAAAGGTATTTGCCACATCGTGAATGACTTTGACCGTGTTAATATTTTCTTCAATCATTTGTTGCTGAGAGGAAATAACCTCTTTTCCTTTATCAATTGCACCAACAGCCAGATTGCCATGATCAACAGAAACCGTTGAGCGATGTACGTTTTGGTTGAAATCGGTATCCATCGTCTCGACAAGCTGCACAGTATGATGGAGTGAATTTGAAACGGATAGGGAATCACTCGAAATTTTTTCTGTAGCGCTTGCCACATGTTCACTGATTTCAGCAAATAATTTGTTTTCACGCTCTAAATCATTCGTAAATGTATCTATGTGTCCACTCACGTTATGAATCGCATCTAATAATTGCTTTAATTGATTCGTCATTGTATTAAATGAACGATTTAACACACCAATTTCATCATTTGTTTTATAATGAATAGGCTCAACCATAAGATTTCCAGACGCAATTTCATTGGCATTATGGGCCAGTTTACGTAGTGGTTTTGTAATATTTCTAATAATTAACACTGTAAAGACGCTACCAAATAAAACTAACAGAATAATTCCTGTTAAAGATATTGTAATAACAAAGGTAATTTGCCGTGCTAAATCTTTTTGTATATCTTGGTAATGTTCATTAGCATACAAGCCTAATACATGTACATCATTTAAAATGCCTGCAATACGTGCTTCTTGTGTACGTACATTCGTTGCATTCTTATCGGTTACCGCCTGGTTGGCTGCAGTTATAAAGGCTTTCACTTTTCCTTGCAAATTAGCAAAGGTTTTTTCACTTTCCTTATTATGTAATAAAGGTTTTATAATTGCTAGTTTATCGCCAATCGTACCTTCTAATTTCTTCAATGATTCTATTTGTTTATCTGTCACACTCTGTGGTTGAGCGACACCTATGGCCGTTGCATAGCTGCTTAGCTCATTTTGTGTATTTTTCAACTCGGATTCAATCACTTGAATATTGATGATTTTTGGTAAAATATCTTGGTTCGATGATTGAATGCGTATCATCGATATTATGACAATAGCAATAAGGGCAATCGAAACTGCGATGAGCGTAAATGAGTTTACTAATATTTTTTTATTTAATGACATTTTTCTAACTCCTCTTATTGGCCAAATTGTTGCTGTGATATTGTATTCAGTTCATCTTCAATCCTCGTTGCATTATCAATCACACGCACGGGTGCAAGTTTCATCGCTTTTTCTTTCATTCCTAAAGCGACACGTTGCTGTCCAGTTGGTTTCTCTTTTGTATAATTTTCTATAAATTCATAAACGGCTACATCGATATTTTTTAACATAGAAGATACGACTGCTTTTTCTGCATATGTATATTGATCTGTATCGACCCCAATCGCTAAAACGCCACTTTCTTGCGCTTGTTGCAATAAACCAACACCTGTATACCCTGCAGCTGCGTAAAGGACATCTGCCCCCTGTGTAATCATGTTAGCAGCCATGGTCTTACCGATCTTATCATCTGAAAATGTATCTGCATATGCCACAATCACTTCAATATTGGAATTGATGGCCTTCGCTCCTTCTGCAAAACCTTTTTCAAACTTTTCGATTACTGGGTCTACCATTCCACCAAGAAAAGCAACTTTTCCCGTTTTTGATGTCTTTGCAGCTAATGCACCTGCTAAATAGCTACCCTCATTTTCTTTAAAGGTAATAGAATGAATATTTTCAATGTCTGACTCTGAATCAATTAAAACAAATTGTTGTTTTGGATTTGCCTTTGCAATCTTTTCTAAATCTGCTTGTAGTGAAAAGCCTACTGCAAAGATTAAATCATTACCCTCCTCCACAAGCTCTTTTATCCCTTTTTCATAGTTCGGCTCATTGCCAAGCTCACGGTAATCAAACACAATCCCAAGATCATCACGTGCCTCGATTAACCCTGCTACTGCTAAATCTGCAAATGACTGATCACCTAGTCCAACGTCTGGCAACATAATACCAACTTTGAATCTATCTTCTACACGCAATTCTGTTAAATCTTCATTTTGCGCCGAGTTGTTCCCACAAGCTGCTAATAATAGTCCCGACGCCACTGTTATGGCATATAAACTCTTTTTCATAATACTTAACCTCATTCACACTTATTTTTGCCTATACATTTATTCTGGAAATTACAAAAATACCTAATTAAGTATATATGAAATTAAATCAAAGTGCTTAATAACTTTTTTTGATTTGTAATGTCATATATGTATTTTTACGTTGAAAATTTTTACTTTCGTTTATAGTTAGCAGCTAATGAGGTAGAAATCTATGTTTCGCACAGTTTGAGTCAAGTCTTTTCCTAAAGGGGGACACCTTGAAGTTTTTACTCCATAGTTAGAAGATTTTACAAAAAGGAGAATGCAAGGTAAAATGACTATAATCCGAAAACAGAAGGGAGATTAGACTTTTATGCTAAAACTTATTATCGCAAATTAAATTCCAATGAATTTAATAATTAGGACTATTCTATAATTTTAAGAAATTATAGGTTTATTAGTTATGTCCTTTTGCGATAATTGAGAGAAGCAAATGTTGTCTAATCCATATAAGCAAATAATAAAGTGTTATATCAGACTAAGATAAAACAAAAGGTTTGATTTTCAACGCTTTAGTTTGCGTATAAAAAGACTTTATGAGTTTATTCTCATAGAGTCTTTTGTTTGTTTTTAGTAGGTGATAATTCCCATAGAATACATGAAATGTAACAAGGTGATTGAAACAAAAATTGGAGGGAATTTAAATGGAAAAATATGAATTAGTAAGTGATTATCGAAATAATGAAAGCTTGAAGGAGAGTTTTAATGCATTAGCAATGAAAACATTCAAAATAGATTTTCGAGGCTGGTATAACAAAGGATATTGGAACGGCACATATATACCATATTCATTTGTTGATGAAGGCAGGATTATCTCAAATGCTTCAATTAATAAAATGTCAATAATTATTAATGGTAAAAAGTATAAAGGTATTCAGATTGGTACAGTAATGACAGATGAAAATTATCGCAATCAAGGCTTGGCGAAGCAATTAATGCAGCATATTCTTAAAGAACATGAAAATACCTGTGATTTTATGTATCTTTTTGCGAATGATACTGTATTGGATTTCTATCCGAAATTTGGCTTTACACGTCTAAATGAAAGTGAGTTTAGCTTAGACCTAGCAAAAAGCCCCATTCAAATGAAATTGGGTGCAAAAGTTAAACAGCTTACTATTGAAAATGATCTTGCATTACTTGAAAAATTTGCGGAAAATCGTCATGTAAACTCAGTGATTTTAGATGTTGAGCATAATGAAAGTTTAATAATGTTTTATTTCACAGTAGTATTTCAGGAAGCCATTTTCTATGTGGAAGATTTAGAAACAATTGTGCTATTGGAGGAAGAGGAAGGTACGCTGCATATTTTCGATATCATTTCGTTAAATGCTCAAAATGTGGAGGCTGTATTAGCAAGTGTTGTAAAGGAAACAACGAAAAAAATGGTATTTTATTTCACACCTGATTTCACAATCGAGGGGATGACAGCAACCATTACGCCAAATGATGATGATGCGTTATTCATTTTAATGAAAAAACCATTGTTAAAGGGTAACTTTATGTTTCCCTTAACATCGCATTGTTAATTAGAGTGCAATTTTTTTACTGGAGTTAGTAATGGCGAACATGGTGTTGTCGAAGAATCGCTCCGGTTCAAAGGAGATCAGCTCAGGTCAGTGGAAGAAACGCTCCGGTCCAAAGGAGATTAGCTCAGGTCAGTGGAAGAAACGCTCTGGTTCAAATGAGATCAGCTCAGGTCAGTGGAAGAAACGCTCCGGTTCAAAGGAGATCAGCTCCGGTCAGTGGAAGAATTGCTCCGGTCCAAGAGAAACCAGCTCCGGTCAGTGGAAGAATCGCTCCGATCTAAGAGGAACCAGCTCCCAGGCCACCTACCTTGCTTTTTCAAATTCGTCTTACTAACGCAGAAATATCCAAGTGAACACGTATCCTAACCTAGATGCCTGTTTACTTGGATATATTTTCTATCTCTACTTATGAGCCTTCGTCTGGAACTTCCCAAAAGAGTAATATAAATTTCTTGATTTTGTTAAAAGAATCAATTAATATTTACTTACCGGTCGGTAAAAACTGAAAATAAGCTTTTACATAGCATTAAAATTTCCGATAAAGCTGGAGTTTAATTTTAAGTTGATTTTAGAAGTTATAAATAGTGTGCTTAGGGGGAACATTTATGAACAAACAGTTACAATCACAACGTATAGAAGGATTAGATTTTGCTAGAGCTTTGGCTATGTTTGGAATGCTTATAGTAAACTTTAAAATTATTATGGGAGCGGTAGGGAATGGGCCGGGTTGGCTTATATGGTTTACTGGACTTTTCGAAGGAAGAGCGTCTGCCACTTTTGTTACGCTGGCAGGTATCGGAGTTGCTTTAATGACAAGAAAAGCTAGAAATGGGGGTTCGCCTACCATTATTAAAGAAAATAGGATGAGTTTAATAAAACGTTCTGCTTTTCTCTTTATTCTAGGTTTACTTTTATATGTGGTAGATTGGACTGGAGATATCCTACATTATTATGGTGTTTATATGCTGATTGCATCATTTCTTATTGCAGCCTCTACAAAGTTCATGATTATCATATCTAGTCTTTTTTTAATAACATCACAAATCCTACAAGTGATGATGAATTATTTAAAAGGATGGCATCCTGAACAACCATTTATGGTATATCTTGATTTTTGGACAATTGAAGGTTTTTTAAGAAATCTTTTGTTTAATGGGTATCATCCAGTATTCCCTTGGATATGTTTCTTTTTACTTGGAATGATTCTTGGTAGACTTGATTTATCGAAGAAAGCTATTAGAGATAAAATGTTGTTTATTTCTTTATTTTTACTCATAACAGTAGAGGTACTTTCAAAGGTGTTAATACAATTATCTCTGTCAGTATTAGATGTAAGCAGTGCAGAGTATTTGTTTCAAACTGGGCCAATTCCACCAAATATCTTATATATCTTATCAAACTCCGCTTCTGCGATAATTGTCATTATTGCTTCCATTTATTACACAGAAAAGTTTGCTGGGCAATGGGTGACAAAATCACTTATTCAAACAGGACAATTAACATTAACCCATTATGTAAGCCATGTATTTATTGGTGTTGGACTATTAGCTTTAGTAAATAGATTAGAGAACCAAACATTAGCATTTTCACTAGTATTCACAATATTATTTTTTGTAGCGAGTATTTTATTCTCTGTTTTATGGCGTATAAAATTTAAGAGAGGGCCTATTGAATGGATTATGAGAAAAATAACAAATTAATAGTTTAGTAGTGGAGTGTTACATATGGGGAGATAAGAAAAGAAAAGCGTTCTTGTAAATGAACGCTTTTCTACAACAGAAGCATGGATAATTGGTTTTGCTTTACCAACTCTTCAGTGGTTTGTTATTACGGAAAAACATTTATCACAACTGCAAAAATTGTTTCAAATGGCTGTCTATCACGAGAGAATCCTGTTCATTTTGACCGATCCCAAAGCAATGTCCCCACTTAGATTCGATTGGTTGAAAAACAGCATTAAGCATATGTTTCACTTCATATTCATTATCCTTTGGAGGGAAAAATAGATCGGTCGAACCTGGCATAACAAGGGCATGGGCGGTAATACGGTTTAATGCCTGTTCAAAATTTCTGTTGTCTAGAGGATTGGCACTAATATCACCGTTAATTCCAGTACGAAGCATGGCAATTAAGTCGTTGGCGTCAAAGGAAAGGAACACTTGATCCCAATAGTCTTCCAGATATGCCTTTAACGTCGAGTATCCTTCTACCCGGTAAAGCTGTTCTAAATAATAAGCTTGAGAAAATCCCCAAGGAGCATAGGCGCGTCCCATCGCGGCAAGTCCTGCTACAGGCTGATGGGTATAGAAACCTTCCTTCCAGTTGGAATCCGCTTGCAATGCTGCGATAAGCCCCTCAAAAACAAGCTGTGCATGTGGTCTCGTCTTTGCTGTTCCGCCAAACGGTGCAATCCGCTCGACCATCTCAGGATAACTTGATCCCCATTGAAAGGTTTGCAGTGCTCCAAGTGACCAGCCAACGACTAGCGCAATCTTCGTAATACCAAATTTCTCAGTAATGAGCCGATGTTGTAGCTGAACATTATCGTAAATCGTAATAAGCGGGAAATTTGCTCTGTCAAAAGGGGCGGGTGTATTGCTTGGGGAGGAAGATAGCCCATTTCCCAACATATTTGGCACAATAATAAAATATTTGTTCGGATCGAGAGCTTTATCAGGCCCAATCAACCACTCATTATCAGTATGCTGACCAGCAAACCAGGTAGGATAGACAATTACGTTTGACTTAGTAGAATTTAAAGTTCCATAGGTTTTATAGGCAAGAAAGGCTTGGGGCAGCTTTTGACCCGATTGTAGCTCGACATCTCCAAGTGAATAAATTTCGTAATCTTTCATAATTCAATTCTCCTTTGTTATACAAAATGTGTTGAAGCTTGATTTTTACTCTACGACACTGTTACCATCAAATCAACAAAACGTTTTTGACTATAACATTCAATTTTTTTGAATTAAGAGGAGCTGTCTCATTGGAAATTCGCCAACTTAAAACATTTTGGACGCTTGCTTCTACGCGTAGTTTTAGCCGTACTGCTGAAGTATTGAACTATGTTCCGTCTACTATAACAATGCAAATCAAGGCTTTAGAGGAAGAATTGGGAGTAAAGCTATTGGATCGCTTGGGCAAGAGTGTTGTTTTAACAGATGCAGGCCATCAGTTGCTGCCCTATGCCAATAAAATTTTAAATGATATAGAGGAGGCTCGGTATGTTTCAAGTCAGAGGGGAGAATTAACTGGTACAGTTACAATTGGTGCAGACGAAGTGCTCTGTACATACCGTCTACCCGCATTACTCCGGGTTTTTCGCGAACGATATCCGCACGTACGTCTTTTGTTTAGACCTTTGTCTAGTCACAATTTGAAACAGAGTCTGAGGGAAGGGAATGTTGATGTGGTCTTTATGCTGGATGAACCTATCGTATCTGCGGATCTACATACTGAGCTTTTAATGGATGAACCTTTTCTTATGGTAGTTTCCCCCAATCATCCATTAGCTGCATGCTCTACATTAAGTATTGAAGATTTTAACAGAGAGCATATTCTATTAAGTGAAAAGGGTTGTTCTTACAGAACTTTCTTCTATCGCACATTATTGAGAAAAGGAGCAGACAGCTTGAACGAACTAGAGTTTAATAGTGTAGAGGCTATTAAACAATGCGCAATGGTTGGACTAGGTATTGCCTTACTTCCTGAAATGTCGCTCAAGGGAGAGTTAGAGCGGGGAGAACTAATCACTTTACCTTGGGATTTATCTGAAATACGATTTGCTACTCAAATGCTGTGGCATCAAGAAAAATGGATTTCACCATCAATCAAGGTATTTATCGAATTGGCAAGAAGTGTATTAAAATAGTGTATAGTGAAGAGCATATTTAATATCCCAGAATGTTAAGGTGCAAATGTATTTCTTAAAGAAACAACATTGAACCAAATATTGCATTTGAAATTCAGAACGATTATTTCACCTACATTTAAACGTGTACTGAAATTACTGAGAATTGGTTAAAAAGGGGCTATAGTTAAATAAATACTTGTAAAAGCCTTGTTACATAAACAGTAGCAAGACTTTTTTATAATGAAACTGGAATAGCTAGTAAAAAATATAAAAGCTTGAGCCTGACACTGTGTCAAGCTATATAATACTATTAATTCGTCCTAGGTTTTTTAAAGATGAGAAAATGCTAAGGCGATAAAATTTAAGGAATGGGACTGCATGATTAAATTTTATGCAGGTATTTACTAACAGAAGAGATAAATAGAATTTAAACTATAGGGGGTTTTAAGTATGCATTTATTTTCAAAAACGCTAACTAACTTTTGGGAGTCACAATTTTTAAATGGAAATATAGAGATATAAAAATTGAAATTGTGAAAATTTAATGCTATTATGGATATGTAAAGTCTCTAATTGAGGTGAATAACAGTTATGAAATATTCTAAAGCTACAAATTACGCACTACACACAATGCTTTTTCTTGCAAAGGAAACACCAAATAAACCAATGGGTGTCCAACAATTAGCTGAGATGCAAAATGTTTCTCCCACATATTTGTCTAAAATCCTCACCAAGTTAGTCAAAGAGGGTATGATTAACTCTGTATCGGGTGCTAACGGTGGATATACACTTCGTCACAATTGGGAAGATATTTCATTTTTAGATATTATACATGCAATTGAAGGCAAATCTTCATTGTTTGATTGTTGTTTATATAACGATCCTAAGTGTGTCATAAAAGAAGTAATGCTATCTGCAGAAGAAAAACTGGAGAATGAGTTAAGAAACAGAAAAATATCGGATTTTGTGAAAAAATAGTCGTGGATTTATAGTCCACCATTATTTTTCGAACAATTATAGATATAAGGAGTCTTTTAAATCTCTGAATGTTTTTATACTCTGAACTTGGATTCTTTTTGGTTGTTGATCTTCTATAAATTTTCAAGCGGTTATATCTTAGAATCATTCTGTTTTTTAACTTTAATTTGAGCTAGAATGCATGTTGTATGCTATAGAAATTTGATATTTTTAACGGAAACAACATGTACTCTAAATAACTTGTGGAGGAGATTTACATGATGAAATTATTTGATTGTGCAGTTATAGGTGCAGGTGGCGCTGGTTTAAACGCAAGTTTGTTTTTAGGGAGGTCCCGCAAAAAAGTCGCTTTATTTGATAATGGAACAAATCGAAATCGTGTGACGCAGGAATCACATGGATTTCTTACACGTGATGGCATTAAACCAGCAGAGTTTAAAGAAATAGCTTTGAAAGATGTGAAGAAATACCCTTCAGTTCTTTTTTATCAAAACACAGTTATGAATATAACAAAACAATCAAACGGATTATTTAAAATTGAGACGTTAGAAGATGTAGAGTATGTTGCTGAGAGAATAATATTGGCAACGGGTGTTCAAGAGGTATTTCCATCGATACCTGATATTAAAAATTATTATGGAAAAAGTCTATTCAGCTGCCCAACTTGCGATGGATGGGAGTTAAGAGATAAACCTCTAATTATCATTTCAGAGGATGAAGAACAAACCCTTTTTAAAGGAAAGCTTTTATATAACTGGTCAAAAGATTTAGTAATAGCCACAAATGGTCATGAAGTTTCTGCTCCGACATTGAATGAACTACAAAGAAAAGATATAACTGTTATTACTGAGCCTATTCAAAGCTTATATGGTGAGGATGGGTATTTAAACAAAGTAGTGTTTAGTTCTGGAGTTGAAATCAAAAGAGTTGGAGGCTTTATCGTACCTAATTTTGTGCGACCAAATCAATTTGCAGAGCAGCTTGGTTGTCAATTTAATGAAAATGGTAGCATTGTGACAGATGAGGCAGGGCGAACGTCACAGGAAAATATTTATGCAGCGGGGGAGACAGCTAAATTAGGTCAGTCTTCATTAATAGTTGCTGCTGCTGAAGGTTATAAAACTGCAATGGCAGTTGTTTTCGATAGTACAATTTAAAAATTTTATTTTAATTATGGATATTAAAGGTCTCTAATGTTTGTTGAGAGGGGGGATTGTAGGTTCAAGCAAATAACAATTAAAGCATATTATATCTTTAAAATTTTAATTTTCATGAAGGAGGAAAAATTATGTCAATTGCTCATGTAACAACAAAGCAAGAATTAGGAGAACACCTAAAAACTAAAAAAATTGTAATTATAAATTTTTGGGCGGAGTGGTGTAGCCCATGTAAAATGTTCGGGATGGTTCTTAATCAACTTAATGAAGGGTACAGTGATAAGGTGAAAATTTTAAGGGTGAATGTTGACAAAAGTCCAGAGATTGCAGCGGAATATCAGGTTCTTGGGATCCCTCATTCACGTTTGATTATTCATAATAAATTACATGAACCAATTGTTGGATATATTCCTTTAGAAAACCTAAAGCAAATTATTGGAGTTTGATTCGTCGTAAAAACAGGAGGAAAAAAGATGGGAATTTTTGAATGTGCAATTATTGGTGGAGGACCAGCAGGATTAAATGCAGCATTATTGTTAGGTAGAGCGAATCGCTCAGTCGCATTGTTCGATACAAAGAATGAACACCTTGCATTCGAGCTGCAAGAGAGTATTTCAAGAAATGGAAATGCGGCCATTGAATTCATGCAAGCAGCAAAAGAAAAATTAAATCAATATCCAACTATTCAATCAATCGTCAGTCAAAATGTTAGGGCTATTAAACAATCTGACAATAAGCTTTTTAAAATTTATACAGAAGATGGCCAGAGCTTTTTTGCTGAGAAACTCCTTTTGACAGATGGTACTGAAATACAGACAGATATCCCTAATATTAAGCAATATTATAATAAGAGTATTTTCACTTCACCATATGGCTATGGATGGGAATTAAAGGATAAAAAATTGATTTATATAAATGAAACTGGTGATGTTGCACGAACAGCTAAAATAATTTTTAACTTATCAAATGATTTAGTCGTGGCAACAAACGGTCATGAAATAAAGGAAAATGAAAAGAGAGAACTGGAAAATAAAGGGATAGATGTGATTGTCGATAAGATTAAAAAAATAAAAGGGCATAATGGGATATTATGTAGTGTCGCCTTTCAAAATGGGTTAGAAATTGAGCGAGAAGCAGGCTTTATTACCCCATCTACTTATACAACAAATACCATTGGTCAAGGATTTTCTTGTGATTTAGATGAACATGGGTTAATCGTTGTTGATCATTTCGGAAGAACATCAGAAAAAAATGTATATGCAGCGGGTGATGCTGCTCAGCCTGCTCCAACAGAAATTGTTCTTTCAGAAGCAACGGGAATTCAAGTAGCAATAACAATTAATGCAGATATTTCAATTGAAAAATTTTAAATCTTAAAGGATAGCTTCACTTAGAATGGTTGGACGTGATCAAGTTACCAATGGTGCGAACAATCACAATTATTTTTCGCCATAAGCGAGACAAATGCTTCAATAGGAAAGTTACCAAAGCTATAAAAGGTACCTCGAAGTGAAAAAATCATTACCAGCATATAAAATGTCTGCTTTTCGTTATAGGCAGACATTTTTATATGGAAAATCTAGAGAAAACGATGCTAGCATTTATGGTAATATTAAGAACGCGATAAGTTATACATGAGGAGGATTGATTTTGTTGTTAGAACCTCTTTCACAAGAAGAAAGAAATTTTTTATTATCTTTTGTTACAGAAGAACAGAGAAATTTTTTAGTACAAAAATTAAAACGGGGTAGGGAAACAATTTTCGAAAATTTTATGCTATCTGAAAAGGTTAGTGCAATCAAATCGACAGATGAAATTGTTTTATTAGAGGATGAGCAAAATGCTGCTGATTGGAAGATTATTAAATACCATGACTACGGATTCAGAAATCAAGTGGGGAAATGTGCATGCGGTCGTTCTTTGAGATACGAATTTACTGTGCAACATTCTAAGACTTTAAAAACTATTACATATGGGAAGGTTCATCTTGTGGACTTTCTAAACTTACAGGTAAGAGATATAAATGAAGTTGTGTATGGATTAATGGTAATTGATTATGAACTAGATGAAATATTAAGAAAAATAAGAATTAAAGACTACGGATATCAAATTTTAGATGAACTTTCTAACAAAATCAATATACCATCGGACATACAGGAACATATAGATTATAAGGTACCTTTATTAAATAGACAGCTTAGGTGGCTTTTGAAAATAATTCGAGATCAGGAAAAGAGCAGACCGAAAGCATCGTTAAACGTAGATCATCTGAAAATTTATGAGAAGGTGAGCCTGCTAATTGATGAGCGACTTCAACAAGAAAAAAATGAACAACAAAATAGGGAACAAAGGTTAGTGGAAATTGTGAATAATCAGCTTCCTATCCATCCAACATTAAAAGAAATTGCTTATTGTCTAGTAAAGAATGGGGTCACGAGTTCTACTGAAATTAGTCATCTAATTAGAACCTATTATGATGAGGATAAGCGAATTTCTAGAGGTAGATTGCAAAGACCTTATATTTATATGGATGTTGTTTTGGCTTGTATGGAATATGTAAAACAAGGATTTCTTATTTTTGATGAAGAATCTTCAACGATAGATGACTGCATTTTTTATATAGATACTCAAGAAGTCCTAATTAGTCATGAACAAGAAGAAATACAAATCACTCTTTTTTAACTACCAACTTACTATTTAACTGGCTGGATGTTTATCACTCTGACTTAGGTTTATTTTTTTGCATAATTTTATGAATTTACTTTTTATCCAGTGAAAAAATGGTCCATTTAGTGTGATGGTCGATAATATTCAAGACGTTATTGAGTATTATTAATAAGCTCTTACGAAACTAGTACCAACAATAATTAACTTCCCTCTTTTCAATTTAATAAGAATGCTTGTTAAAATGAACCACTACAATGATCTACTTACTAAATATATTTATAAAAATTAATAGCTTAGTTATATATCAAGAGGTTTAATGAAAAAAGGTCACTCATGTAAAAGTGACCTTGTCGTGAGGTGGTGTAAAGCTTGATAAGCTTTTACACATTATTTAATTCTAGCAACGGAGACTTTTTAGATAAAATACATCATAAAAGGCTTTTTAGATTAATACATGAAAGATGCGCCGACAATAATTAGAAGAATAAATAAAACAACAATTAGGACGAATGTTGAGCCGTTATAACCGCTGTTGCCGTCATAATAGCAGTTGTTATTTATGCCTCCTACATTACCATAGTATCCCATAAAGTATCCCTCCTTTTTATGATCTATAATATGTAAAGTTGTAGAAAATTTAAGAGGTATTCATCCAATTAAAAAACATTTAGGAATAAAACAGGGCACTGAAAAAGTCGATTTGCCACAAAAATTGTGATGCAAATCGACTTTTTTAAGTTTTCAAATCCAACAAAAGACAAAATTCTAATATAAAAAAGTGAATTTTTTTAGTTTTTCAGTGCCCTCGAATAAAACAGGGTTGTTCTTTTTGTTATGTGGGGCGACTTGAAAAAGATGATAAAAAATAATGGGCTTTTTCCTCTATCTAAAGGTCATATCCACTCGGGTTTGGCTTTGTATTATGGGACAGCAATGTATAAAAAAAGACAATGGGCGAGGTGAGAGTTTACTACTTCAGGCCCATTGGATGTAAGTATAAATTACTGTAATTGTGGAGAGGATGGTAATTAGAAAATACATTCACATATTTAGATTACACCAATCCAAGGTTTTATTTTAGGCGAGTCATTAATTTAGTTTATTCTTTCATTTTCAGGCTCTAAATGAATAAGAATATTGGCATTCTGAAAGATATTTTTAATCCTTTCTTCTATACGATCGCATAGATTATGAACTTTTTCTATGCTATTTTGCGATTCTACTACTAAATGAAAATCGATATATTCTTCAGCACCTGATCGTCTTGTTCTGAAATCATGATACTCAATATATTCATCTTTAAATGTTTCAATAATTTGTATAATTTCTCTTTCCTCTTCATTTGACAATCTAGCATCCAATAACGGAGGGAATGCTTCTTTCATCATTTTAATAGCCTCTATCATAATAAAACATGCTAAAACTATACCAATAATAGGATCTAAAATATACCACCCAGTTAAATGGACAATTAATAAGCTCAAGGCAACTCCTAATGAAGTATAGACATCTGTCAGTAAATGAAGTGCATTTGATTTCATTGCGACAGAATTAGTGTTTTTAGCAGTTCTATACACAATTCTTGATACAAAAATATTAATTATGGCGCCTAATACCATGACGAGTATACCTAATATTGGAAGTTTTATTGGGGTAGGTGCAATAATTTTATGAATACATTCATAAATAATCCAAATTCCTGCAACAAAAATTAAAAGAGTTTCAATCGTTCCAGAAATATTTTCAACCTTACCATGACCGTATGGGTGCTCTTTATCTGCTGGTTTATTGGAGATTCTGACAGAGAAAAAGGCAATTAAAGAAGCAAGCAAATCTAGAAATGAATGGATTGCCTCTGATAAAATTGCCACTGATCCTGTGAACAAACCAACAATAATTTTTAAAATAACAATAGCAGAATTACTAATAACTGATAAAAAGGCGATTTTTGAAGAATTCACATTGAAATACCTCCTAATGAGTATGAATTTATGATAACAGTCATACTCCATGTGGGTCTATAGCAACGTTTTTTCCCAATATCTATTAATTAACGCAAATGAAAAAATGTTGGATTAGACAAAGTTTTTTTGAATAGCCCATAACTCGAAAACCATGTTCTCAAAATAGTAGGAGCGATGAAGGAGGGGTTAATGCTTTAATTGCACAAAATTAAAATGGCTGTAAATGTAATGAAAGTTGATTAAAATTGACTAACAGGGATTACAAAAAAGAGGCTACTTTAAGCGTCCAAAATGGTTTGAATTTAATGATATTGAACACTTATGTTACAAAGAATGAACCAGACGGTATTCTCTTGGAAATATTGGTTGTTGAAAACGTTCAACGATGGAAACAAATCTTAATCTCAGCGTTTAGCCCAAATATTAGGTTATGTTTAATGAAAAGCTTTGAAGCATGAATGGACATAATTAATTCTTTCTATCCCATCCAAACGTCGAAATATCTATCGAAGGGACAATCAATCATTTACGCTATTGGCCACTCTATTGACATCCATACCGTAACTTTATATATTGTTAGTGATGACTAACATTATTAGGGAGGATGAGATGACGAGGCTTACCAAACAAAGGATTTTACAAGCAGCCTGTGAAATGATGTCTGCTAAAGGCTATCAAAATATCACAGTGAAAGAAATTGCAGACAAGGCTGGCTGTAGTGAAATGACTGTCTTTAGAAAATTCAATACAAAGTTTGAGATTTTACAAGAAATTGTGAAAGAATATTCGTATGTACCATATTTTGAGAACTTCTTTACTAGTGAGTTAATGGGAGATATTGAAGAGGATTTGAAGAAAATTTCTGAAGTTTATTTGCATTTTATGAATAAAAATAAGCCATTGTTTTTAATTGCTGTGCAAGAAAGAGGAACGCTGCCTCAATTGATGGATGAGATTTCTAAACAGAATACTCAAAAATTGCAAAATTTACTAGCGAATTATTTTGAAAATCAAATCAATAGTGGGAAGCTAAGACCATTTGATACTCAGCAGCAAGCAATTACTTTTTTAACATCATTATTTGGTTTTTTTGTTTCGATTGCTTTATGGGACGATCATTTTTTGCAAAATCAAGAAGCAATATATATTAAAAATGTAGTAGACACATTTTTAAATGGGGTACAAAACTAACCCTATTTTTTTTAGTTAAAAATGTTAGTCGTGACTAACAAAAAGGAGGACGTAATGAATATATCCACGTATAAGCATAAATGGATCGTTGCCATTTTATTATCAGCGGCATTTATATCAATATTGAATCAAACCTTATTAATGATTGCTATGCCTCCTATAATGGCTGATTTTCAAATTGATGCCAATCAAGCTCAATGGTTAACAACTATCTATTTGTTAACAAATGGTATTTTAATACCGATTACTGCCTATCTCATTGGTAGATTTTCCAATCGAATGTTATTAATAACAGGGCTTGTTTTATTTAGTGTGGGGACATTAATTGGTGGTTTCGCACCTAATTTTATAACTTTGCTTCTTGCCCGTGTCATACAAGCAGGTGGTGCAGGTATTATTATGCCAATGATGCAAACAATTATTATAACAATTTATCCAAAAGAAAAACGTGGCACCATCATGGGGATAGCAGGACTGGTAACAGGTTTTGCGCCTGCAGTAGGACCGACACTTGCAGGTTGGCTTATCGAACATTTCTCCTGGCGGTATTTATTTTATACGATGTTTCCGATATCAATAATCATTATTTTAATTGTAATTTTCTTTATGCGAAATGTTACTGAGAAACAACAAGGTCAATTGGATGTATTATCTGTTGTCTATTCCTCATTTGGCTGGGGGGGATTACTTTATGCGTTTAGTATTGCTGGATCTAAGGGCCTTGATAATCTCAAGGTATGGATTTCTCTAGGTATTGGTACTATTTCACTTTGGCAATTTATACAAAGACAATTAAAGCTAGATAAACCAATTCTAGAATTTAGAGTTTTTCAATCCAAGATTTTTACCTTATCAACAATTTTATCATTTCTGGTTTATTCGTTAATGGTTGGTTCACAAATACTACTCACATTCTATATACAGAATGTTCGTGAGTTAACAGCATTAGAAACAGGGTTGATGCTACTGCCAGGAGCACTAGTCATGGGCATTTTCTCTCCAATTGCAGGGAAAATTTTTGATAGATTAGGTGGAAGATTATTAGCAATAGCAGGGTTTAGTCTTATTTTAGGTGGAAATATAGCCTTTATTTTTCTTTCTTATCATTCTACTATCTTGTACATTTCTACTATATTTAGTTTCGTTTCACTTGGTATTACGATGGTTATGATGTAACAAATCTTTAAAACCCTAGTAATATTAATGTTTTATACATGTAATTCACCTGAATGATGCCAAAATGATGCCGAGAATTTTAAAAATGGATTTTTTAAAGCTTTCTCATCAATTCACCAAATTTTTGTGAAGCTTCTTTTTTCCTTTCCTTAGTAATGTGTAAATACACTTTTGTAGTTGTTTTATCTGTTTCATGACCTAATCGTTCCATAATTAATTCTAAAGGAACATTTACTTCAGCTAAAAGTGATGTATGAGTGTGTCTGAATGAATGAGGAGTTAAATGTTTTATTATTTTAGTATGTTTCAATATAGCTTGCATTCGAATATTTACTAACTTTAAATAATATGGGTATCCTAAATTAGGTGATTTAATTTTAGCAATGACAAAATCAAAATCGTTATATTTTGTACCAAAAGAAAGTTTAATTTGTTTTTGTAATAGGTGATGACTCTTCAATAACTCAATTAATTCTGGTTCAATATCAATAGTTCTTATAGATCCGTTTGTTTTTGGTGTTGTTAATTCAAATGCCAATAAATTGTTATTAGCATTATACAATGTCTTTGTAATTGAAATAGTTCGATTCTTAAAGTCAACATCACTCCATTTTAAAGCTAATAATTCTCCTAATCTCATACCAGTCCATGCTAACATATTAAAGATAATATAATCATCCTTATTGCCATGTTTTTTTGCTGCATCTAAGTATTCCTTTAACTCCTGTTTTTCAAAATACACATCATTAATGTTGTCGTTTTCAATCTCCTCAACGGTTTTAATTTTTTTTGGCATTTTTGCAAATTCAGTAGGGTCAGTATGTATGACACCCAATTCTTTAGCATACTTAAAAATCATTCTAGCAGTTCCGTGAATGCCAGAAAGGGTATTGATGGTAAATTCTTTATTTAATTCGTTTAAAAAACGTTGGTATTGAACTTGACTTATCTCTTTTACTTTAATATTTGAAAAACTTTCTAGTAATTTATCGCATTCATAGATACGTATTCGGATTGTATTTTTTTTCACACCTGAAGTTTTGTAATACTTTAACCATTCATCAATAAGCTCTTTAAAAGTCAATTTAGTCTTTAAATCCAAATTCCACTTTTCTATTTCATATTCCATGTCTCTAGCAGCTTTTATAGCCTCTTTTTCTTTTAAAAATCCTCGTTTTACAATTCTTTCTCTTTTTCCAGTAATCGGATTTGTACCATTTTCGATTACATACATCCAACGGTCTTTGCCATCTTTTAATTTATATTTTTGGATTGAAGCCATGTAATCTCCTCCTGAATAAGAATGTATGTTCTTTTGTTTGGTTTTAAAATAGCCCCTTAAATTTCAGTTCCGCTAGTTTTATTGGAACATTATATAAGGAAGCTATATCATAAAGTGTCATGCTATCATATGATTCAAACAAATTTTCATCCGGAATCAATAGGTATGCTGCAAATGTATTTGCTTGTATTTCAATCTTATCAATAGAGAACAGAGTATTGGCTCTCATAAAAGGAGTATTTAATTTAGTATGTAAAATTGCATGACCAAGTTCATGAGCGCAAACAACGAGTTGTTCTTCAACACTTAACTTACTATTAATAAAAATAAAACGATTACGTTTTTCATATTGATAGAACCCTTTTATATCAGGAGGTAAATCCCAATAAAAAATTTCTATTTTTAAACATTTCGCTAATGTAAATGGATTTCTAGTATTATATTTCTCATATAAATACTCAACTTTCTTTTTGATCCATCCCATCCGCAACCCCTCGAATCATATTTATTCTTCTTCGTTATTACGATATTTCTTTGGTGTAAACTTTTTGTTGTTTTTCTTCGCAAGTCGTACACCAAACTCCATAGCCTCTAATAAAGATTCTCTAGCTTCGTCACTCATAGGTTCTCCCTCGAATAACAAACCTGTAGCAGTTGATAAATCCTCGCGTAATTCGTTCATACGTTTAGCTATATCACGCTCATCTTTTTGTGACAAACCTACTTCGTTGATGCTAAATTTATTCCCAACAAGGTAATCAAGTGATACCTCATACAACTCAGCCATTTCTTTCAACATATTTGTATCAGGATCTCTATAATTCCTCTCATACCCAGATAACGCTCCATTTGTTACACCTAATTTTTTTGCTGCTTCTATTTGAGTAAGCCCTTTGTCATTTCTAGCTTTTTTCAATCTTTCTCCTAAAGCCATTTTCTCTCACCTCTTTGTTTTAATATAGCTTAATTAAACGTATGGTTAAACTAGATTAAACGATAAGTTTAATATTTTTATATTCTGTGTTGACTTTAACGTTTCGTTTAATTTATACTATATTTAAGTTAAACGAAACGTTTAATTTAATAGTTTTAAGGAGGTGCTTTTTATGTCTACTGTTTATTTGAAAATCGAAGAAATTCGTATAAGAAAAGGTGTAACAAAATCTCATATAGCTAGGTCTTGCGGTCATACACCTCAATGGTATTCTAAGGTCTCGAAAGGTGAGACAGTATTAGACGTAAATAAGTTAGAACTTATTGCGAATATCTTAGAAGTTGATGTTATAAATTTTTTTGATAAGAAATTAAGCGATACGCTTAATAAAGGTGTAAAAAAACTTGCTTAGATGAAGTCATACTCTGCCAACAAATAAAACCTGTCAGCAGAGAAAGCTTTTTCACTCTTTCAACGACTTAATAGCAGAAATTAGAGACAGGCGTTGGTCATCAGTTAGGTCTTTCCCGATTTCAAGCCACTGTATCAACTCTGGTTCAAGATCAGTATCTGTCTTGAAAAAGTCCGACATACTAATATTCATTGTTTCACAGAGCTTGTATAAGTTTTCAATAGATACTTTTTTAGTTCCTTTTTCAATAGCTGAAATAAAACTAGGTGAAACATCTAAAGATATGGCTAATTCTTTAGCACTTATGGACTTTGCTAATCTTATTTCTTTTATTCGATTACCTATATCTATCATTTTTCATCACCTATCTATCAACATTATTAACCTATACGTTAATGATAGCATGGATAGAAAACCTTTTTTAAAAAAAAAATTAACCTTATGGTGAAAAATAGTTTGACAATAGTTAACTTATAGGTTTATTATTTAAACAAGGAGGTGAACCTCATGCTTCATAAACTGATTAAGCAAATAAAAGCTACACGTATTTCTAAGGGTATTACCCTTGATGAACTATCTGAAAAAAGTGGTGTTAGTAAAAAACATATTTCGAACATTGAGAATTTAAAATCTAATCCAACTATTGAAACTCTAGTTAAACTTACAAAACCTCTTGGATTAGAAATTAGCGTTGGCTTACTTGCTACAGAACTAATTGACAGCGAAGCAAAAAGTGCTGTGTAAAATCCTTAAACCAAATAATTTTAAAACACAGGAGGTTTTATCATGAATCAATTATCAAGAAATATTTCAAGTATAGAAGTTGCTGAAATGGTTGGGCGTGAACATTATGAAGTGCTAAAAGATATTCGTCGAATCATTGGTCATTTAGGAGAAGGGAAAAATCCCTCGTCCTCAGGAGACGTTAAAAATTACGAGTCCTATTTTATCGAATCAACTTACACAAATAGCCAAAACAAACAGCAACCTTGCTTCTTATTAACTAAAAAGGGTTGCGAATTATATGGCACTCGCATGACTGGCGAAAAGGGAACTCAATTTGCTGTTAAATACATTGAAAGATTTAACGAAATGGAAGAACAGCAGAAAGAAAATTTCATAATGCCGCAACCTACCCAAGCTGAAATCATCGCCATGATTGCTCAACAAGGTGTGGAACAAGAACGTCGTTTAAATGCTGTAGAACAACGTACAACTTACTTAGAAGCTCAACAAGAAAATATTACTCAAATTGTTTCACTCAATCCAAATGAATGGAAGGACAAAGCTAATGTCATTCTGAACAAAATTGCTTTAGCTCGTGGTGGTGGTGAACAGTATCGCCTGGTCCGAAATGAAAGTTATGAGTTATTAGAAAAACGAGGTCATTGTCGTTTAAATATTCGATTGGAAAATCGTAAAAGAGAAGCTCTATCTAACGGAATCATTTCAAAAGCAAAGATTGAAAAATTTAAAAAGATTGATGTTATTGCTGATGACCCTAAGTTAGTCGAAATCTACTTAGCTATTGTGAAAGAGATGGCTATTACTCACAAAATTAAAGTAGAAGGGTTAGGTGCATAGTTATGTTCCATCCAGATTATGAAATGGAGTTACTAGAAAAAATCCGAATGGTTGTTAGGGAAGAAAACGAACAATTCTGGAAAACTCATGTTCAAGAGTATCCAGAAATCTTAACTAATGATGATTTATGTAAAATATTTCAATGTAAAATAGCAAAGATTTATGATTTGGTGAAAATAGGTACATTTCCGATTTTCCCCCATATTCAAGCACATTATCCAAGAGATTTAGTTTTTAAATGGATACGCGAAAATTCAACAATAGCACAAGCGATAAATCCTAAATTAAGGGCAATATAGGAGAGGCCAGGGCAAATGGCCTCAACAAACTACCAATCTAGTAAAAATCGAGAGGTAGGGGCAACTACCTCTTAATTTAAGCAATTTAAATTGCTTATGAACTTATTTTATCCAATTATTTAATAAAATGACAATCCATCATCGACTATAGTCCAAAATGGACTACGAATTATGCAGGAGGAAATAAATATGAAATTGTTCCCATCTATTGACTACGGGAAATTACTACAAAAATTCCGTAAGGATGCTGATATGACACAGGAGGAGGTTGCGGACCAGTTAGAAATGACCCAATCACATATCAGTAAATACGAACTGGGTCGAAAAGTGGTTGATATAGAAACTTTTATGAGGTGGGTTCAAGTAACGAACTCAGAGGCACAGGCTGCATTTATATTATTCGGAGTTGATTTAGTAAATACGGCATCTCAAATGATGACGACTGTCCCGATGTTTATAGGAGGTATGTACACATGGATCCTTTAAAACAAATCGAAACTCAAATCACTAAAGAAAAATTGTGTGTGGATGACTTAGTAAAAGAAGTTGCACTCCATACAAAAGTTGGACGTTATCAACTAGCTGCTGATCGTGGTCATGACATGCAAAACTCGATTATTCGTATCCAGCAACTTGAGCGACAAAAAGAATTGTACTTATATGCTGTGGATTTAGTGAGTAAAAATGGTCGTGAGGTTATCAATTTATAGGAGTGGAGAGCATGAACATTAAAGCCGGAGATTGGTTACACCTAAACAAAAAGATTCGTAGTTTGATGCTAGAAAAGCATGCTAACGCGAAGTTTTT